>NZ_JBIWLW010000008.1:128629-141447 GCF_044766385.1 Streptomyces sp. NPDC102274
CGGCCGCCGCGCCGTGCGGCGGCGCTCCGGTGCCGTTCTCGTTTTTTGTGGTTTGTGTGTGGGTTTCTGACGCACGGGGGGGTGGGCGCGCCGTCGTCACCGACGGCGCGCACTCCTCATACGGGTGCCCCGCGCGCGGATCGCACGCGGGGCACCCGGGGCCGCTCGGATCAGGCGACGACGTTGCCGTCGTGCAGCTTGCGGATGTCGTTCGCGTCGTAGCCGAGGTCCGCGAGAACCTCGTCCGTGTGCTCGCCGAGCAGCGGCGCACCCTTGATGTCGGGCTTGAAGCCCGAGAACTTGACCGGGCTGCCCACGGTCAGGTAGGTGCCGCGCTCCTTCTGCTCGACCTCGACGATCGTGCCGCTCTTGCGCATGTCGGGGTCCTCGGCGAGCTCCTTCATGCTGAGCACGGGGGCGCAGGGCACCTCCCACTCGCGCAGGATGTCGACCGCCTCGTACTTCGTCTTGTCGGCCAGCCACTTCTCGATCTCGCCGAAGATCTCCATGATGCGCGGCTGGCGGGCCCGTGCGGATGTGTAGTCCGGGTCCTCGACCCACTCGGGGTGGCCGATGGCCTCAGCGGTGCGCTTCCAGTTCTGCTCCTGGATCGTGAAGTAGATGTAGGCGTTGGGGTCGGTCTCCCAGCCCTTGCACTTCAGGATCCAGCCCGGCTGACCGCCGCCGCCGGCGTTGCCACCGCGGGGCACCGCGTCGCCGAACTCGCCGTGCGGGTACTGGGGGTACTCCTCCAGGTAGCCGACCTTCTCCAGGCGCTGCTGGTCACGGAGCTTGACGCGGGTCAGGTTGAGCACGGCGTCCTGCATGGACACCGAGACCTTCTGGCCCAGACCGGTCGCGTTGCGCTGGATGATCGCGGTCAGCAGGCCGATCATCAGGTGCATACCGGTGTTGCTGTCGCCGAGGGCCGAGCCGCTGATGGTCGGCGGGCCGTCCCAGAAACCGGTGGTGGACGCGGCGCCACCGGCCGCCTGCGCGACGTTCTCGTAGACCTTGAGGTCGTTCCACGACGAGTCGTCGTTGAAGCCCTTGACCGAGCCGAAGATCAGGCGCGGGTTCAGCTCGTGGATGTGCTCCCAGCTGAGACCCATGCGGTCCATGGCGCCCGGCGCGAAGTTCTCGACCAGCATGTCCGACTCGCGGATCAGCTTCTCCATGACCTCCTTGCCCTCGGGGGTCTTGGTGTTGATGGCCAGCGAGCGCTTGTTGCTGTTCAGCATCGTGAAGTACAGCGCGTCGAGGTCGGGGATGTCCCGCAGCTGATTGCGGGTCACGTCGCCGCCCTGGGGGCGCTCGACCTTGATGACGTCGGCGCCGAACCAGGCGAGCATCTGGGTACACGCGGGACCGGCCTGGACCCCGGTGAAGTCGATCACCTTGATTCCGGCGAGCGGCTTGTCACTCATGGTGGCTTCCTTCTCGTGAATGATCTCTGTACGGAGGGTGTGGTGTGCGGGGGAGTGCGGTGAGCCGGTCGCTCACTTCTTCGCCGGCGTGATGTTGCCGACGGTGATGCCCTTCGGGTTGAGGTGCGCGATGTGGCCGCTCTCGGTGCCGGCCGACGGGTCGATCGCGCAGTCGATGAGCGCCGGGCCGCCCGAGGCCAGCGCCTCGGTGAGGGCCGCGGTGACCTCGGCGGGCGTGGTCGCGCGGTAGCCCTTGCCGCCGAACGCCTCGATCATCTTGTCGTGGCGCGCCTGGAGCATCAGGGTCGTCGGGGACGGGTCGTTCTCCAGGGGGTTGACGTCGTCGCCGCGGTAGACGCCGCCGTTGTTCATGATGACGGTGACGACGGGCAGCTGGTAGCGGCAGATCGTCTCCAGCTCCATGCCGCTGAACCCGAAGGCGCTGTCGCCCTCCACGGCCACCACCGGCTCACCGCTCTCGACGGCGGCGGCGATCGCGTAGCCCATGCCGATGCCCATGACGCCCCACGTCCCGCTGTCGAGGCGGTGGCGCGGCACGTGCATGTCGATCACGTTGCGGGCGATGTCCAGCGCGTTGGCGCCCTCGTTGACGAGGTAGATCTCCGGGTGCTCGTGCAGGACGTCACGTACGGCCTTCAGCGCGCCCATGAACTGCATCGGGTGCGGGTCCGCCTTGAGGCGCTCCGCCATCTTGGCGACGTTCGTCGCCGAGCGCGCTCCCAGCTCCTCGCGCCAGGCGGCGGGGGCCGTGATCTGGCCGGGCTTGGTCCGCTCGGCGAGCGCGTCGAGCACCGACTCGATGTCCCCGACGAGCGGGGCGGCGATGGGCTGGTTGCTGTCCATCTCCTTGGGCTCGATGTCCACCTGGATGAACTTCGCGTCGGGGTTCCACTGCGGAGCCTCGCCGTGGTTGAGCAGCCAGTTCAGGCGCGCGCCGACGAGCATGACGACATCGGCCTTCTTCAGCGCCAGCGAACGGGCGGTGGCGGCGGACTGCGGGTGGTTGTCGGGCAGCAGGCCCTTCGCCATCGACATCGGTACGTACGGAATGCCGGTGGACTCGATGAAGTCCCGGATCTTCTCGTCCGCCTGCGCGTACGCGGCGCCCTTGCCCAGCACGACCAGTGGCCGCTGCGCACCCGCGAGGATCTCGACCGCGCGGTCCACGGACTCGGGCGCGGGCAGCTGGCGCGGCGCGGGGTCGACAAGACGGCTCAGCGTCTTCGCACCCGCCTCCGCGTCCATGATGGAGCCGAGCACCGCGGCCGGGATGTCGAGGTAGACCCCGCCGGGACGGCCGGAGATGGCGGTGCGCAGGGCGCGGGCGATACCGCGGCCGATGTCCTCCACCCGGCTCACGCGGTACGCGGCCTTGACGAACGGCTGCGCGGCGGCGAGCTGGTCCATCTCCTCGTAGTCGCCCTGTTTCAGGTCGACGAGGTGGCGCTCGCTGGAGCCGGAGATCTGCACCATCGGGAAACAGTTCGTGGTGGCGTTCGCGAGCGCGACCAGCCCGTTGAGGAAGCCCGGCGCGGACACGGTCAGCGCCACGCCCGGACGCTTCGTCAGGTAACCGGCCGCCGCCGCCGCGTGTCCGGCGTTGCTCTCGTGACGGAAGCCGATGTAGCGGATGCCCTGCGCCTGCGCGAGGCGGGCCAGGTCGGTGATCGGGATGCCGACCACGCCGTAGATGGTGTCCACGTCGTTCAGCTTGAGCGCGTCGACGACCAGGTGATACCCGTCGGTGAGCTCGGCCTGAGCGTCGGCGGTCGCCGCGTTCTCCAGTGCGGAAGGGGCGGTCATGGTCCGAGGTCCTCCTTGGGCAGTCATGCCTGATCGGCTTCTCGTCCCACCTTCCGCAGCACGCATCCACACGTCCAAGACCTATCGGCGACCAGCCGATAAACAGCATTTATCGATCATGGATCGTCCCAGGTCAGAGCTGTGCCGATGGCCCCCGCGAACCCCTTGATAGATCCTCGCTATCGGCTGTTCACCAGCGGGTATTGGACACCCGCCGCGCGCCCGCGCAAGCTCGCAGACGACAGCTTCATCGGACCTGGTGCGAGGAGGTGTGCACATGGCCGTTCCGACCGAGGCATCGGTGCGCGACGCGGGCCCGTACCGGCCGCCGGCGCTCACCGGCCTCATCGATCTCCTCGACCGGCACGCGCGCGACCGCCCTCGCTCCCGGGCGCTCGTCGTCACCGGGGACCGCGTGCCACTGTCCTACGGCGGTCTCGCGACGCTGGCCGGTGACGTGGCCGTCCGGCTCGGCCGCACGGGGCTGCGCCGCGGTGACGTGGTCGGCCTCGTCTCCGCCAACACCGCCGAGTTCGTCGTCGCGCTGCTGGGCGCGGCACGGGCCGGGCTGGTCGTCGCCCCGGTCGACCCCGCGCTGCCCTCGGCGGAGCTGACCGAACGGTTCGAGGTGCTGGGGGCGCGGGCGGTCCTCCTCGGACCGGCCGGGGCCGACACCGCGCCCGATCTTCCGGCCGAGGTCCCCGCCTGGCCGCTGCGCGTGGACATCTCCCATGCCGGGACGGCGACGGCCACGCTCGACACCGGCACGGGTGCGCCACGGCCCGCCCGGGGCGCGGCGCACGAGCTCTCGGACAGCGACGCCCTCGTGCTGTTCACCGCGGGCACGACCGGGCGGCCCAAGATGGTCCCGCTGACCCACGTCAACGTGGCCGCCTCCGTACGGGACATCTGTGCCACCTACGAGCTGGGCCCCGGCGACGCGACGGTCGCCGTGATGCCCTTCTTCCACGGTCACGGGCTCTTCGCGGCGCTCCTCGCCTCCCTCGCCAGCGGCGGATGCGTTCTGCTGCCCGAGCGTGGACGCTTTACGGCGCACACGTTCTGGGACGACGTACGGGCCGTGTCCGCCAGCTGGTTCACCGCGGTCCCGACCATCCACGAGATCCTCCTCGACCGGTCGGCGGCCGAGTACCCGGGCCCGCGGGCCGCGCCCCTGAAGTTCGTCCGCAGTTGCAGCGCGCCCCTCAATACGGCGACGCAGCGGGCGCTGGAGCGCACGTTCGGCGCGCCGCTGCTGTCCGCGTACGGGATGACCGAATCCACCCACCAGGCGACCAGCGAGCCGCTGCCGGATCAGGGGTATCTGAAACAGGGCTCCGTCGGCCGGTCGACCGGAGTGCACCTCCGGGTCGTCGACCCGCGGGGACGTACGTGTCCGCCCGGCACCCAGGGCGAGGTGTGGGTGCACGGCCCCACCGTCACCCGCGGCTATCTCGGCAACCCTCCCGAGACGGCGCACAGCTTCACCGACGGGTGGTTCCGCACCGGTGACCTGGGCAGCCTGGACGAGGACGGCTATCTGTTCCTCACCGGGCACATCAAGAACCTCATCAACCGCGGCGGCGAGAAGATCTCGTCCGAGCACGTCGAGGACATCCTCGCCGGATGCCCCGGTGTCGCCGAGGCGGCCGTCTTCCCGATCCCCGACGCGCTCTACGGGCAGCGGGTCGGCGCCGCCGTGGTCGTACGCGAGGGCGAGAACCTCGGGTCCGAGCAGATCCTGCGGTACTGCCGCAACCGGCTGTCCGCCGTCGAGGTTCCGGACCGGCTCGATGTCGTAGCCGCGCTTCCGCACACCGCCAAGGGCGGGCTCGACCGCCGGGCGGTGGCGGGCCGGTACACGCACTGACGGCGCGGGGCTCAGGCCCCGCGCCGGGCTCGCCCCGGCCCTGCCCAGCTTGTCCAACCTGCCTGTCGGACCTGCCTGTCGGACCTGTCTATCGGACGTGGTGCTCGGGCTCGGTCGGCAGCGGCTGGTCGAAGAACGCGTCCAGCGACAGGCCCGTCGCCGCGTTCACGAACGCCCGCGCGGCGATCGAACCGGGCGTCGCCGCGTGGATCGCGACCGAGACCTGCGCCCTGGCGTCCGGGGCGACCAGGCGGACGGCCCGGGTCCTGCCGATCACCGGCATCGCGCGCAGCCAGGTGTGCGGCACGATGCTCGCCCACTCACCGACGCCCACATGCGCGTACAACGAGGCGACCGAGTCCGTCTCCACCTGCGGGGTCACCACGACCCCGCTCTCCGCGAACACGCTGTCGATGAGCTGACGGATCCTCATGTCGGGTGTCAGCAGCGCCAGCGGCAGCTGCGCCGCCTCCGCCCAGGTCATGGTGTGGGTCTGGGGCATCAGCTGATCGCCCGACGCGAGCAGTACGTACCGCTCCTGGTACAGCGGCACGACCTGCAGGCTCTCCCGGTCCTCGGGGGCGAAGTGCGAGATCGCGGCGTCCAGTTCGAACTCGCGCAGCTGGCGGTGGAGTATCTTCGCCGACAGCCGGGAGCGTACCTGCACCTTCGCGAGCGGGTGCGCCCCGCAGAACGCGGCCACGGGCAGCGCCAGGGTCGTCGACGCCGTGGGCTCCGTCCCCAGCCGGAGCGTGCCGGTGATGCCCGACTGTACGGCGGCCACCTCCGCCTTGAACGCGTCCTGCTCGGCGAGGATCCGCTTGGCCCAGACGACGAGCCGCTCGCCCTCCGGGGTGAGGCCCTCGTAGTTGTGCCCCCGGTTGATCAGCGTGACGTTCAGCTCCCGCTCCAGCTTGGCGATCGCCGCCGAGAGCGCGGGCTGTGACACGTAGCAGGCCTCCGCCGCCCGCGCGAAGTGCTTCTCCCTGGCCACCGCCACGAAATACTCCAGCTGACGGAACAGCATCAGCGACTCCTCCCTGCCCGCGGATCCCAGCCCGTGGATCGCGACGGCACCGGGCCGCGGACTTCTCGGGCTCCGGCGACGCCTTCACTCATCCTACTTATCAACCGTTCAATGACCGGCCAGGACGTCAGGTCCGAGTGCCGCCGGATGTGGCCGCTCGGGGCGTACGAGCATCGTCGACGGGCGCCGGCCCCGGATCACATCCGCACATGGCGCTCGATGTCCTCCCGGAACTCGGTGAGCGCCTGATCGGTGAGTGTGGGCCGGGTCTGGGCGATGGCCACCAGATAGTCGTCCGTACGGGCCGGCGTGCCCTGGCGTTCGACGACCTCTCGTTCGAACGCGGAATGGGCGCCCTTGCGGGCGGCGAACTCGATATCGGCGGGGGTGAACATCTCGCTGGCCGTGACCAGTCGGTCCAGGTCCACTATCTCGGCGGCGGGGCCGAGATAGCGCCGCCAGATCGCCTTCCGGGCGACCGGATCGGGCGGACCGACGGGGATGACGTAGTCGAACCGGCCGGGGCGCAGAAACGCCGGATCGAGGGACCGGACGGAGTTGGTGGCGCAGATCAGCAGCCGGTCGTCGTGGTCACGGAAGCCGGGGATCAGCTTCAGCAGCTCGTTGGTGACCCCGTGACCGGGATCGATGGCCAGGCCGGAGCGGGCGGCGGCGATCTCCTCGACCTCGTCGATGAACAGCAGTACGGTCTCCAGCTCGGTGAGATCGGCGAAGGTCTCCCGCAGCGAGGTGGCCAGGCCCCCGGAACCGGCCGCCGCGAGCCGGGAGGGGAAGAGCTCCACGAACGGCCAGTCCAGCCGGGAGGCGACGGCCTTGGCGAAGGTGGTCTTGCCGGTGCCCGGCGGGCCGAAGAGGATGACCGCCTTCGGTGGCGACACCCCGTACCTGTTGGCCAGCGCGGGCTGGGTCAACGGCAGCACGATCCGCCGCTCGATGGTCTCCTTCTCCCGCTCCATTCCCGCGAGGGCGCTCCAGAGCCCCTGCGGCAGCACCCTCCCGCCGAGTTCGGCGAGCAGACCCGCGTCGCCGGCGCAGACATGATCGACCTTCTCGTAGAAGACGAGTCCCTCGCGCGTCCGGTAGCCGGAGTTCTCCAGCGCGGTGTCTCCGGTGGCTCCCGGGGCGAGGAGCGCGCCGATCCGGCGTACCCCGTGGACGCGCAGGCGCCGCTCCAGCTCGGCGATGAGGGCGCTGCCGAGCCCGCGATGACGCCACGTCGCGGCGAGAGCCACCAGCGTGATCCAGGCCCGCTCGCCCTGGGTCCGCGCCACCGCCATCCCCACCAGCTCGTCGCCGACCAGGGCGACCACGGCCGGCTCGCCGGTCCGGGCCGCGGCCATGACCTCGGAGATGGGGAAGACGGGCGGCGAATCGTCCTGCCGGTCCTGGTCCCAGATCTGGATCGCGCTGTCCAGATCGTCGTCATGGAAGTCCCGCAATCGCCACGTCGGCATCATCCGCCACCTCGCCGGCGGGTCGCCGCACGCCGCGACGGCGCCCCGGTCCTGTGCTGCCGGAAGGCAGCTTCGGTCCCGCCCCCCCTCATTCTCCGCGCCGATCGGACGCCCGTCGAACGGGAGCGGCGGCGGCCCCATCACCCGGAGAGCGGTTCCCGGGTCTTCTCGTCGAGCTTTCGGGCGTCGTGCGCGGCCGGGGACTCGGGGCGGCCGGGCAGCAGCGGAGAGATGGCCAGAATGATCAGGGCGACCGCGAACACGAACCAGTAGGCGCCCTGGAATCCACCGATTCCGGCGTCGCCGGCCGCGGCGCCACTGCCGACGGCCGCCAGGATCAGGGCGACACACGCGACCCCGAGAGCGCCGCCCAACTGGTTGAGGTTGTAGACGACGGAGCTGCCCTGTGGCACCTTCTCCGGCGGCAGCGTCCGGTACAGCGATCCCATGGTCGGCGCGCCGACACCGCCCAGGCCCAGGCCGACGGCGAACGCGGCCGACACGGACCACAGCTCACCGCTGTCCGCGCCGATACGAGTGAGGCCGACCGAGGCGAGTGCCGCGACGACCGCTCCGCCGCGTACCAGACGGCGCGCTCCCAGCCGGTCGCTGAGGCGTCCGGCGAGCGGCATGGCGAGCGCCGATCCCAGGCCCAGCGGCGCCACCAGCAGTCCGGCCGCGCGAGCGCCGTGTCCGTGCAGCGCCTGGTAGTAGAGCGGCAGGGCGAACAGGACCGCGAACGTGGCCAGTCCGACGAGCCCCTGCACGGCCACGCTCGCGGCGAAGCCGCGGCTGCTGAACAGCCGGACGTCGATCAGTGGTTCGGTGCGGCGGGTACGCAGCGCGTGGATCACGTACCCGACGAGCAGCGCGACGCCCAGGACCAGCGGGATGAGCACGGAGGGCGCGGCGAACCGGGCGCGCTCGCCCGCCGCCGTGAGGGCGAGCAGGATCGCCGCGAAACCGGGGGCCATCAGCAGGGCGCCGACGATATCCAGACGCGGCCCGGACCCGCGCGCGAGGGGCCGGCCGGCCGGGATCACCCGCAGCGCGAGCAGTACCGCCACGATCCCGATGGGCAGGTTGATGAAGAACATCGAGCGCCAGCCCATGGATTCGAGCACGACCCCGCCCAGCGCGGGCCCGAGCACCGGTCCGAGCGACAGGACCACGCCCATCATGCCCATCACGCGCCCCGCTCGGCCGGGTCCCGCCGCACGGGCCAGGATCACCAGGACCAGCGGGTCGACGACGCCGGCGCCGACACCCTGGACGACCCGGAAGGCGACCAGGCTCCCCACGTTCCAGGCGAGCGCCGAGGCGAGCGAGCCGACCAGGAACAGCACCAGTCCGAACAGCCAGAGCTTCTTGACGCCGAACCGGCCGACCGCCCAGCTCGTGACGGGGATGGTGACCGTGAGCGCCAGCAGATAGCCGGTCGTCGCCCAACTGACCGCGCTCAGCGAGGTGTTCAACTCGTCGGCGAGGGTATCGGCCGCGACGGTGACCATCGTGCTGTCGAGGATCCCCATGATCCCGCCCAGCAGGGTCACCCCGATGAGCCGTAACAGCCCGGGGTCGAGCCGGTCATCTCTGACGTGAGACTTCACTTTCCAACTCCGTTGAGAGCGCGCAGTGAACATTTTTTGAACCAGTTGGTTCAACATAACGATCCGGCGAGTTTCCATGCAACCAGCTTGCCCAGAAAATTGAACCACCTAGTTCATGTATTGGGGTGGCGCGGTACGCTGGTGAGGTGAACGGAGCCAGGACCTCAAGCGCGAGCAGACGTGAGGCGCCGCGCGGGCGCGTCGACAAGCGGCAGGCGATCCTCGAAGCCGCGTTCAGGACGTTCGCCCGTGAGGGGTACGGACAGTCCTGCGTACGGGAGATCGCCGCCGAGGCGGGCGTGGCCAAGCCCACCATCTACAACCACCTCGGGGACAAGGAGACGCTGTTCCGCGAGGCGATGCTGGCCGCCGTCGGGCGTACGAGCGGCGCGGGGCCGGCGGCGCTCGAACAGCTCCGGGAGTCCGACGGCGATGTACGCCCCCTGCTGGAGGAAGCCGGCCACCGCATCCTGAAGAACCACTGCGACCAGGAGTCCCAGGCGCTGCGTCGGCTCGTGAACGCCGAAGCGGCCAGGTTCCCCGACCTGTTGGAGACCATCCAGCGCGAGGGCTCCCAGCGCCTCCACGACGCGCTCGCCGACCGGCTGGCACGCTTCGCGCTCTCGGGGCGCCTGCACACGAGCGACCCCGACCTGGCCGCCGAGCAGTTCCTCGCGCTGCTCACGGGCCCGATGGAGCTGCGCACCCGGCTGGGCACCCGCAAGGTGTCCGACGCGGAACTGCGCGTCGTGGGACGGTCCGCGGTCGACACGTTCCTGCGCGCCTACGCTCCCCGGGCCGTGGACGCTCCGTAGCCGCCGGTGGGGGCCTCCGGGTCGCGAGGGCCCTCCGGGGCAGCGCTCGGTGTCCGGAGGGACTACCTGGGGTAAATGTCGATCAAAGGGGCCTGTCCGTGCAAAGTCGTAATGTTGTTTCACGGTCGACGGAGGGCTCCGGTCGTCCGAGCACCTGAAGGGCAGCGGCCCGGCGGGGAGAGAGCGTATGGATGACACGCGCGGCGTGGTTCCCGGGGAGACCGGGGACGCGTCCCCGGGGGGCGGGGGGTGGGCGACGGCTGCGGTCGACGCGGAGGGCCTGATCGCGCGGTGGAGCCCCGGTGCCGAGACGCTGCTCGGCTTCCGGTCCGCCGAAACCGTGGGACGCGCGGCCGGGGCGCTGCTCTCGGCCGATCCGCCCGGCTCCGCGCGCAGGGCGCTGGCCGACGGGGAGCCGTGGAGCGGCAGGGTGACGGCGCACCACCGGGACGGCGGCCGACGTGAGGTGGAGCTGCTCGCGTTCCCGCTGCGCACCGGCGAGGGGGACACACGCTGGCTGCTGGCCGCGACCGCGGCGTCACCGGGCCCCGGTCACGACGAGGCCCTGATGCGACGGGCGTTCAGCGGGTCCGGGGTGCCGATCGCGATCTACGGCACGGACCTGCGGCTGCTGCACGCCAACGCGGAACTGTGCCGGGTCATCGGTCGCACGGAGGACGACATGCGGGCCCTGGGGACCGGATTCCTGCCCGAGAGCCGTACCAACGCGGAAGTCACGCGGGCGCTGCGGACGGTGCTGCACACGGGCGAAGCGCTGAACGCGCGGACGTTCCACCGGGCGTCGGCCGAGAAACGTGACCGCGCCTGGGCGCTGTCCCTCGCCCCGCTCAAGGACCCGGCCGGCCGGGTGACCGCCATCGTGCTCACCGGATTCGAGATCAGCGAGGAGTACTGGGCCCGTCAGGGCCTCGCCCTGCTGAACGAGGCCGGCATGCGGATCGGCACCACACTGGACGTGACGCGTACCGCCCAGGAGCTGGCCAGTACGCCCGTGCCCCGGTTCGCCGACTTCATCGGCGTCGATCTGCTCGACTCGGTGCTGCGCGGAGACGAGCCCGCCCCCGGCCCCGCCCCCGGCCCCGCCCCCGGCCCCGCCCCCGGCCCCGCCTCCGGCGAGCTCCTGATGCGCAGGGTCGCGCAGGAGTCCGCCCACGGGCGGGAGGCTCCGGAGACCGCCCACCGTGTCGGGGAGGTGGCGAGCTACCCGGAAGCTTCGCCACCCGCTCGCTGTCTGGCCACCGGCCGGGCGGTGCTCACCGGCCCGTGGGACCCCGGCTACCGCGCCTGGGTGGCGGATCGCGGGCGGGACGGGCGGCTCCCCGACCCCGGTGTCCACTCACTCGTCGCCGCGCCGCTGGTCGCCCGTGGGAGCACCCTGGGCGTGGCCCTCTTCGCCCGTCGGCCGCAGACGACGACCTTCACCGAGGACGATCTCACCCTGGCCGAGCGGCTGGTGGGCCACGCCGCCGTCTGCATCGACAACGCCCGTCGCTACACCCGCGAACGCGGCACCGCCGAGACCCTTCAGCGCAGCCTGCTGCCGCGCGGGCTGGCCCCGCAGTCGGCCGTCGAGGTCGCCACCCGCTATCTGCCCGCCGACTCCCAGTACGGCGTGGGCGGCGACTGGTTCGACGTCATCCCGCTCTCCGGCTCCCGGGTGGCTCTGGTCGTCGGTGATGTCGTCGGACACGGCATCCACGCCTCCGCCACCATGGGACGGCTGCGTACGGCGGTCCGTACCCTCGCGGACATCGACCTGCCCCCGGACGAACTCCTCACGCATCTCGACGATGTGGTGGGACGGCTCGCCTCGGAGAACACCGACCCGGTCAGCGACGACGACATCGGCGCCAGCTGTCTCTACGCCGTGTACGACCCGGTCTCCCGCCGCCTCTGCGCGGCCCGTGCGGGCCACCCGCTGCCCGCCCTGGCCACCCCCGACGGCACGGTCGGCCTGCTCGAACTGCCCGGCGGACCGCCCCTGGGCCTGGGCGATCTGCCCTTCGAATCGGCCGAGTTCGAGGTCCCGGAGGGCAGCACGCTCGTCCTGTACACCGACGGTCTGATCGAGAACCGCGCGCATGACATCACCTCCAGCATCGACGGGCTGTGCGAGATCCTGACCCGTCCGTCGCCCTCGCCGGAGACCACCTGCGACACCGTGCTCCGTACGCTGCTCCCGCCGCGCCCCGTGGACGATGTGGCCCTGCTCGTCGCCCGTACCCACGCCCTCGACGCCAGCCAGGTGGTCACCTGGAACCTGCCCGCCGAGCCCGCGCTGGTCGCCGACGCCCGCGACCACGCGATCGCCCAACTGGCCGCCTGGGGACTGGAAGAGCTGACTTTCACCACCGAGCTGGTGATCAGCGAGCTGTTCACCAACGCCATCCTGCACGGCGAGGGCCCGGTCCAGCTGCGGCTGATCCGGGACCGCGCCCTCACCTGCGAGGTCTCCGACACCAGCACCACGGCGCCGCATATGCGCCGGGCCCGGGTCTACGACGAGGGCGGGCGCGGCCTATTGCTGGTCGCCCAGCTCACCGACCGCTGGGGCACCCGCCAGATTCCGAGCGGCAAGGCCATCTGGGCGGAACTGGCGCTTCCGGCGGGGTGACCCGGCGCGGAGCCGGAGCGTGGGCGGGCCGGGGGGGGGGCCCCCCCCCCCCCCCACCCCCCCCCCCCCCCCCCCCGGCCGCCCCCCAACGGCGCCGGACGGGCGGCCCGGGGCGGGGCACCGGGGCCGGACGGG
>NZ_JBIWLW010000008.1:141457-308018 GCF_044766385.1 Streptomyces sp. NPDC102274
CTGCCCGCGCGATACGCACCCGTCGCGCGCCCTGCGGGGGGGGTGGGGGGGGGGGGGGGGGGGGGGCGGCGGGGGGCGGGCGGGGGGGGGGGGGGGGGGGGGGGCCCCCGCTCCGCCCTCGATCCGCCGCCGATCCGCCCCGTTCCGGACGCGTACGGACGCGTACGGCGCGTACGGGTGCGCGTACCGGGGACGTACGGTCCGTACCGGGCCCCGATCCGCCGTCGTCAGCCTCCCAGCGCCGCGGAGACGACGCTCCTGGCCTCCTCCTGCACCCGGCCGAGGTGATCGGGCCCCTGGAAGGACTCGGCGTAGATCTTGTAGACGTCCTCGGTGCCCGAGGGGCGCGCGGCGAACCAGGCGTTCTCCGTGGTCACCTTGATACCGCCGATGGGCGCGCCGTTGCCCGGTGCCTCGGTGAGCACCGCGGTGACCCGCTCCCCGGCGAGGGTGTCGGCCGTGACCTGCTCGGGCGAGAGCCGGGCCAGGACGGCCTTCTCCGCCGGGGTGGCCGGGGCGTCGATCCGGGCGTAGGCGGGCTCGCCGAAGCGGCCGGTCAGCGCGGCGTAGTGCTCGGAGGGCGTCCTGCCGGTGACCGCGAGGATCTCGGAGGCGAGGAGGGCCAGGATGATGCCGTCCTTGTCGGTGGTCCACACCGAGCCGTCGCGGCGCAGGAAGGACGCCCCGGCCGACTCCTCGCCGCCGAAGCCGAGCGACCCGCCGATCAGCCCGTCCACGAACCATTTGAAGCCGACGGGCACTTCGACCAGTTGACGGCCGAGGTCGGCGGCGACCCGGTCGATCATCCCGGACGAGACCAGCGTCTTGCCGACGCCCGCCCCCGCGGGCCACCGCTCACGGTGGGCGTAGAGATAGGCGATGGCGGCGGCGAGATAGTGATTGGGGTTCATCAGCCCGGCGTCCGGGGTGACGATGCCGTGCCGGTCGGCGTCGGCGTCGTTGCCGGTGGCGATCTGGTACTCGTCGCGCCGGCCGATCAGTGAGGCCATGGCGTACGGCGACGAGCAGTCCATCCGGATCTTGCCGTCCCAGTCCAGCGTCATGAACCGCCAGGTGGGGTCGGTCAGCGGATTGACCACCGTCAGATCGAGCCGGTGCTCCTCGGCGATCCGGCCCCAGTACGCCACCGACGCGCCGCCCAGCGGGTCCGCGCCGATGCGTACGCCCGCGCCGCGCACCGCGTCCAGATCGAGTACGGCCGGCAGATCCGCCACATACGTGCCGAGGAAGTCGTGGCGCCCGGTGGTCGGCGCGGCCAGCGCGCGGGCGTAGGGCAGCCGCCGTACGTCCTTCAGACCGCCCGCGATGATCTCGTTGGCCCGGTCCTGGATCCAGTTGGTCGCGTCGGAGCCGGCCGGGCCGCCGTTGGGCGGGTTGTACTTGAACCCGCCGTCGGCGGGCGGGTTGTGGGATGGGGTGACGACCACACCGTCCGCCAGGCCCGAGGAGCGGCCGCGGTTGTGGGTGAGCACGGCGTGCGACACGGCGGGCGTGGGGGTGTAGCCGTCGGCGGAGTCGATCAGCACGGTCACGTCGTTCGCGGCGAACACCTCGACGGCGGTCACCCGGGCGGGCTCGGAGAGCGCGTGGGTGTCGGCGCCGAGGAAGAGCGGCCCGTTGGTGCCCTGCCGGGTCCGGTACTCACAGATCGCCTGGCTGGTCGCCGCGATGTGGTCCTCGTTGAACGCGGTGGCCAGCGACGACCCGCGGTGCCCGGAGGTCCCGAACGCCACGCGCTGGCCCGGTTCCTCCGGGTCCGGATGCAGCGCGTAGTACGCGGTCACCAGCCGGGCGACATCGATCAGATCCTCCGGCCGCGCCTGCTGTCCCGCTCGTTCGTGTGCCATCTGCGCACTCCTCCATCTGGGTTGTCACGATCCGCTCGTAGGTTCATCTTCCCGGGTCGCCGCCACGCCGGACGGATGCCCCGCCGCACGCACGCCCGGTGCGGCCCGACGCCCTGTGTTCCCGGGCGCCACAGGGGTGTTCGATGCCATGGTGAACAGCGGCTTCCGCACGTTCACCGGATTCTCCCCGGAGTCGTACCCACACCGTCGAAGGGGGCGAGGATGGCTACCATCAGGGACGTCGCCCGGCGGGCCGGGGTCGCGCCTGGGCCGTGTCTGACAAATCCCGCCTGGCTATTTATCAGACACGCCCTGGCACCGTCTCGTACGTCTTCAATGGCTCCCGCACCATCTCCGAGAAGACGCGACGACGGGTGCGGGAGGCCGTGGACGCCCTCGGCTACCACCCCCGGGCCAGCGCGCGGACGCTGCGCAGCAGCCGTACGCAGGTGCCGGCCCTGGCGCTGCCCCGCGCGGCCGGGCTCCCGGACTCCGTGGACGGCCGGTTCGCGATCGACGTCAGCGACGCCGCCAACGCACTCGGCTACGACCTGCTGTTGACCATGTCCCAGGACAAGGCCGGAGGGCTGCGGAGGGTGGCGCTCAGCGGCCTCGCCGATGCCGCCGCGGGGGTGCTGCGCGAGGCCACCGGGCGGGGCAACGAGGCCGGTGGGCGGCTGCTCGCCGCGTCCGTGGGCCAGTTGCTGATACGTCCGGTCCTGCTGCCGGGCACGGATTCCCTCGGCTCGCCCACGCGCTGAGCCCGCCGTCCGGAACTCCCCGGCGTCGCACTGCTCCTGACGATAGGTCAACTGAACGCCAGGCGGCGGTGCCACCGGCCATGAGCCGGTGACACCGCCCTTGACACTCCCGCGCGGTACGTTCGGCGGGACGTGCCGGTGTCTGCGTCAGCAACTGAGATTGGCGCCCGTCCCCACCCCGAGGATCTGGGTGAACTTCGTGTAGTTGTTGATCCGGCTCTGCACCTGGCCGGGGTTTCCACCGTTGCATTCGATACTGCCGTTGATGCTGCGAATGGTCTCGCCGAATCCGGCGCCATTCACCATCGCGTTGTGCGGCGTCATGGTTCCGGGACCGCTCTGGGTGTTCCAGTACCAGAGACCGGTCTTCCACGCCACGGCCGAGTCGTTCTGCACGAGATCCGGGTTGTTCAGCAGATCGATGCCGAGCGCGTCACCCGCGCTCTTGTAGTTGAAGTTCCAGCTGAGCTGAATCGGTCCGCGCCCGTAGTACTTGTCGTTTCCGGCCGGACAGCCGTAGGGCTGCGACGCGTCGCAATAGTGTGGATAATTCGCGGTGTTCTGCTCCACGATATGGACCAGACCGCCGGTCTCGTGGCTGACATTGGCCAGGAACGCCGCGGCTTCCTGTTTCCGTACGGTGTCGCTTCCCGTACCGGCGAAGCCCGGATAGGCGCTCAGCGCGGCGGTCAGACCGCTGTACGTGTAGAACGGATTCCGGTTCGGGAACATCTGGTTGAACTGGCCCTCGCTGACGACGAAATCGGCCGCCGCCCGCTGGGTCTGGGCCGACTGCGCCACGGAGGAGGGCGCGAGGGAGAGCAGGGAGAACGCGGCGGCCGCGGCCGTCGCGGTGACCAGTCCGATGAGGCGCTGACGCATGAGTGACTCACTCTCTGGATCGGCCGCCGAACGCGTGGCGGCCCATGCGTATGTGGTGGGGGGTGGTGGCGGTCACGGGCGAGCCCCGAGTGGGGTGTCAGGGGCTCGCCCGGCGTGTGGGGAGCTTCGCTCAGCCGCCGACGTTCACATCGATGCAGGCGTAGAAGGCGTTCGTGGTGTCGGCGATATTCCACACCGCCAGTACCTTCTGCTTCCCCGACAGGCCGCCGAAGTTCACCTGATGGGTCACGGTCGCGCCGGGCTGCGCGCCATTGTCGTTGAACTCGGCTATCTTCTGCCCGCTCGCGAAGTACTGCCAGGTGCTGGTGGAATGACGCGCGGTCAGCTTCCACTGGAATGATGTGCTGCTGCCGACGGGGGTGACGGTCCAGCCCTTGGAGTCGTCGTCGAGATCGGAGAACCGGGAGTTTCCGCCGCTGCAACTGGTGAGCCCCTTGGGCCCTTCCACGCTCTGCGGCTCATAGGTGATGTCACCGCAGCTGACGGTTCCCGCGGCGCACTGCGCCTGCCGGCTCGGCGGAGTGGAGATATATCCGTGGGCGCTCGCGGAACTCGCGGGAAGGCTCACGGCGAGAACCGGGGCGACAACGGCGCCGAGTACGGCGGCCAGCTTCCTTTTCGTGTGCATGCGTACTCCTTCACATCAGGTCTTCCCGCGCGGTCACCGGATTCGTGGGGGAATCCGGAAACAGCGGGTCGGCCTCTCGAGTGTGGGGGCCAAGAGGCGCGAAGGGCGGCGGTGGATTCCGTTCGCGGACACGGTGAAATGACGTTGCATCCGGAAAGGTCTCGACCACTTGGACTAGACCATACAGGTCGACGTGCCCCCGTCAAGAGGGTTGCGGGAAAGGCCGGTTGAGGCGGAGCGGTACCAGGGCACGCCGGGCAAAAGGCGTGAACGCCAATATTTCTGATGGAACGTATAAAATGGCTGCATTTGCCAGGTTTCGCTGATGTTCACGCCCGCTGGGGGGACGCATGACTTCGCAGAGCGGTACGGAAGTGAAAGACCCCGGAAGTCAGGTCAGGGCCGGTCGGCTACGGCGGCTGGGGGAGTGGTGCGCCCGGCACTTCATCGCGGTCATCGTGCTCTGGCTCATCGCGCTCGGCGGGCTGCACGGACTCAATGCCGCGTTCGGCGGCACCTACTCCGACAACTTCTCGCTCCCCGGTACGCAGTCGGACGAGGGGGCGCGGGTGCTCGGCCGGCATGTCCCGGGGGCGGGCGGCGTCGGCGCCCAAGTGGTGCTGTATGACGCGCGGCAGCCGCTGACCGGCGTACGGAGCCAGGTCGACCGGGCGGTCGACTCGCTCAGGACGCTCCCGCACGTACTGTCCGCCACGAGCCCGCTGCCCTCGGCGCACTCCGCGCCGCCCACCGGGGGACTGACCCCCGACGGCAGGACCGGCTACATCGGCATCCAGTTCGACGCCACCCCGACCTCGTTCGGTCACTCCTATCTCCGCGGGGTCGACGCGGCGGTCGAGCCGCTCCGTGCCGCCGGTGTGCAGGTCGAGTACGGGGGGCTGCTCGGTGAACTGGCCCGGCCCCTGCCCGCCGATCTGACCAGCGAGATCATCGGATTCGCGGTGGCGGTGATCGTCCTGCTGATCGGCTTCGGCAGTATCATCGGCGCCGGGATTCCGCTGGTCACCGCGCTGGTCGGCGTCGTCGTCGGGGTGAGCTGTCTGGGCCTGATCGCCGCGGCCACCACCTTCGCCAGCGTCTCGCCCACCCTGGCCACCATGATCGGTCTGGGCGTCGGGATCGACTACGCGCTGTTTCTGATCACCCGTCACCGACAGCGGCTCATGGACGGGGCCGACCCGGTGACGGCGGCCGGCCGGGCGGTCTCCACCAGCGGCCGTGCCGTCATCGTCTCGGGCTGCACCGTCATCGTCGCCCTCGCCGGGCTGTATGTGTCGCAACTCGGCTTCATCGGCAAGCTGGGCGTCGCCGCCGCCGTCACGGTCGTCACCGCCGTCGTCGGGGCCATCACGCTGGTGCCCGCGCTGCTCGGACTCGCCGGGCGCCGCATCGACCGCTACTGGGTCCGCCGGCCGGTGGCGGAAGGCGACCCGGCGCCGGCACCGAACGGTGTGAAGCGCGGGAAGCCTGCGGAACACAGGGAACACAAGGAGCGCGGGAAGCCTGAGGAACACGGGAAGCATGAGGAACACGGGGAGCGCGAGGAGCGCGAGGAGCGCCGGGAGCGTGCGGAACGGACGAAGCGCACGGAGCCGGCCGACGGGGAGCCGCACGACGGCTGGCACCGGTACGCGCTGCGGGTGGAACACCGCCCCTGGTGGTTCCTGCTCGCTGGACTCGTGGTGGTGGGCGTGCTCGCGATCCCGCTGTTCTCCATCCGCCTCGGACACATCGACGACGGCGCCGACCCCACCAGCTTCACCGACCGACGCGCCTACGACCTGATCTCGGCCGGCTTCGGACCGGGCGCGAACGGGCCGTTCGTCCTCGTCGTCGACCAGAGCGCGGTGCCGGCGGCCGACCGCCCCGCGCTGGCGTCCCGGCTCGGCAGGGCACTCACCGATGTCCCGGACGCGGCCGGTATCACCCCTCTCCGGCCCACCCCCGACGGTCAGTTGCTGACCGGTACGGCGATCCCCAGCGGCTCGCCGCAGTCGGCCGGGACCACCAGGCTCTTCCATCACCTCACGGACGACATCCTGCCGGGGGCCGTGTCGGGCACCGGCGCGAAGACGTATGTGACGGGCGCGACCGCCGCCATGGAGGACTTCCTCGGTCTCATCACCGCCCGGCTCCCGCTCATCATCGGCGTCGTCGTCGCCCTGTCGTTCGTCATCATCCTGATCGTGTTCCGCGGCCTGCTGGTGGCTCTCAAGGCCGCCGTGCTCAATCTGCTGTCGATCGCCGCGTCGTACGGAGTGGTGGTCGCCGTCTTCCAATGGGGCTGGGGCGGGCCCTCGTTGGGCATCTCGGGCGCCGTGCCGATCGAGAGCTATGTGCCGATGATGATGTTCGCCATCGTCTTCGGGCTGAGCATGGACTACGAGGTGTTCCTGCTCGCGCGGGTCCAGGAGTCATGGCTGCGTACCCATGAGAGCCGGGGGAGCGTGGCGCTCGGTCTGGAGATCACGGCGCGGGTGATCAGCTGCGCCGCGCTCATCATGGTCAGCGTCTTCGCCGCGTTCATCCTGAGCGACAACATCGTGGTGAAGATGCTGGGTCTCGGCCTGGCGGTGAGCGTTCTCATCGACGCCACGATCGTCCGCCTGCTGCTGGTCCCCGCGGTGATGACCCTGCTCGGCACGAGCGCTTGGTGGCTGCCCCGGTGGCTGGACCGGATCCTGCCCCGGGTGGACAGGGTGGACAGGGTGGACAGGGTGGACAGGGTGGACAGGGTGGACAGGGTGGACAGGGTGGACAGGGTGGACAGGGAGGACAGGGAGGGCGACGAGGCGACGCCGTACCGGCGGAGCGTGTCCGGCGGGCGTCCGGGGGCCGGAGTCCGGGGCCATCCCCATTGACCCGGTCGCGTTGACCCGGTCGCACTCGTTGACGTGAGCGCGTCACGGTCGTACGTTCCGGGAACGCGCTCCATCGTCCGCCCTCACCCGCGTCGCCCGACCATGGAGTGGCCCATGTGGAGAACGTTGTCAGCCCGGATGCGTCAGCTGATGGCACCGGCCGTCACCGCGCTGGTGATGAGCACGCTCGCGGCGGTGACGCCCCAAGCCGTCGCGGCCACGCCCGCCGCCCCCGCGGCCGCTCCCGCCGCCGCCATCTGCAACGCGTACTGCGACGCCCGCGACCCCGCGCTCGCGCCGGCGGTCCGCACCCCCGTCACCACCACGGTCTTCTCGCGGGCCATCTCCCTGCACTTCGACGACCACGACGCGATGGGCTGGGCCTCGATCGACAACGGCGGTCCGGGCGACGAGGTCTGGCTCGACCGGTCCTTCGACGGCGGGCGCACCTGGAGCTCCGGCAGCCGCCTCGGTGCCACCGCCGTGCCCACCGGACAGCGTGGTTGGCGCACCCTGATGTACAACGTGGACGACTGGAACAACCGTGGCGTCGGCGCCCTGCGCGCCTGCGGCAAGGCCGGCGACCGTACGGAGATCGCGTGCACGCCGTGGGCGCGTACGACCTGGAACGCGTACGACCGGCGTACGGCCGCGGCCACCGCGCAGATGCAGTTCTACAACAACGGAACCGGTCTGTTCGACACCACCGGCTGGTGGAACTCCGCCAACGCCCTCACCGCGGTCATCGACAACATCCGGGTCACCGGCATGCCCAGCTACCGGTACGCCATCGCCCACACCTACGACCGCCAACTGGGCGCGGCGGACGGTCAGTTCCGCAACGACTACATCGACGACACCGGATGGTGGGGACTGGCCTGGGTCGCCGCGTACGACGCGACCGGCGACAGCCGCTATCTGAACACCGCACGCGCGGACGCCGACCACATGGCCGCGTACTGGGACGGCACCTGCGGCGGCGGTGTGTGGTGGAGTACGGCCAGGACCTACAAGAACGCCATCGCCAACTCCCTCTACATCCAGCTCAACGCGGCGCTCCACAACCGGATCCCGGGCGACACGGCCTATCTGGGCCGGGCCCGCGCCGGCTGGTCCTGGTTCCAGGGGACCGGGATGGTCAATGGCTCGCGGCTGGTGAACGACGGTATCGATCTGGGCACCTGCCGCAACAACAACGGCACCGTGTGGTCGTACAACCAGGGCGTGCTGCTGGGCGCGCTCACCGAGCTGCACCGTGCCACCCAGGACGGCCAACTCCTCACCACCGCACGGCAGCTGGCCGACGCGGCGACGACCGCCCCGTCGCTGCACACCGCGGACGGCATCCTGCGCGATCCCTGCGAGGGCGGGGACTGCGGGGCCGACGGACCGTCGTTCAAGGGCGCTCACGTACGCGGGCTCGGCAAGCTCAACGCCGCGCTCGCCGACCATCCCTACACGGGGTATCTGAGGAAGCAGGCCGACACCGCGTACGCCCGGGACCGTACTCCGCTCGACCAGTACGGGCTGCGCTGGAGCGGCCCGCTCGACAGGGCGGACGCCGCCCGCCAGCACAGCGCGCTCGACCTGCTCAACGCCGCTCCCTGAGGCGTGGCGGACGCGGACCGCGGTGCTGCCGGCCGCTGCGGATGCGGGATCGACCGGTAGCGGTGAAGGTGGACGTGACCACCGTTCCGAGCGAGGAGCAGAACATGTCGATGCTCGACAAGTTGAAGGGCCTCTTGAAGGGCCATGAGAATCAGGCGCGCCAAGGGGTGGAGAAGGCGGGCGACGCGTTCGACCGGAAGACGGGCAACAAGTACAAGGACCAGGTGGACACCGTCCAGAAGAAGATCAACGAGCAGATCGGCACGGAGCCCCCGAAGGACGACAGACCGCCGCACGGCTGACGGGCGGTCCGACGGCGGGCGGGCCGCCGGGCGCGGATCACCCCACTGGCCGGCGGTCCGCGCACCGTCGGTCACCGCGACCGGCTCAGCCCTGTTCCTTCCGGCTCAGCCCTGCTTTCTTCCGTTCCAGGGCGGCCCGTACCATCGCCGCCGCGAAGAGGGCCGGATCGGTGTCACCGGTCAGCCGCGCCAGCGCCTTGGGCTCGTCCGGCAGCCCGCGCCTGTGCGCTCCCTGGAGGGCCTTCGCGTCCAGGTACGGGGCGACTTCGGGCCAGACCCCCTGGACCTCGCGCAGAAAGATGTCCACACCGACGGGGCCGAGGCCGGGGACCTCGCGGAGCAGCGACCGCAGGGTGGCGATGTCTCCGCCCGCGGTCTCGCGGAGCCGGCGCAGATCCCCGCCGTACTTCTCCAGCAGCAGCTCGGCACCCACGCCGAGCTGTGTCGCGGTGCGCTCGTCGTAGCGGCGGTAGCCCCCTTCGCCCAGCGCGTCCACACGCTGCTGCCAGGTGGCGTCGGCCATATGGCGCGCGTCGCGCAGCCCGGCGTGAGAGAGCGCGCGGGAGGCCGAGACGGCGGTCTCACTGCGGATCCGCGCGCTCAGCAGACAGGACAGCACCAGCAACTGGTAGAGCGGCTTGGGGGTGTTCCGCAGATGGATACCCGCCTCATCGGCGTAGGTCCGGCCATAGGTGTCGAGCAGGTCCCGTACGGCCTCACGGGTGCTGGTTGTCGGCACGACGCACCTCCTCCGTCCGGCGGACGCCAGCGCGGGCGATCCGGTGATCCGTACCCACGGCGTCGTTCAGCGGCCGTTTCCATTGTGACGCGGTCAGGTATCAGCCGCATGTGTTCGGGCATCGAACCGGAAGCGCTTTCTGTCCGTGTCATGAATGACATGGACACGACTTCCGCTACGAGAGGGATCACCCCGTAATGAACAGACCGGAGTTCCCCCGACGCGTCCGGCGCACGGTCGCCGTTGCCGTTCTCGCTCTCTGTTCGGTCCTCGCGGTCCCGACCGCGTCCTCCGCCCTTCCCGTCCCGACCGCCCCCGCCGCCGCACCGGCGGCCGTCTCCGCCGCCACCACCCCCGTCGTCACCTGGGCGGCGAGCGCGGACCGGCTCGATGCCGCCGTGCCCGCGCGCACCCACCGGGTCGTCGTCCACACCAGCGCGGGCGGCAGCGCGCTGCGGATCCGGCTGTCGAACGCCTTCGGCGAGCAGCCGGTCACTTTCGGGCGCGCCTATGCGGGGGTACGGGCCTCGGGCGCGGCCCTGGTGCCCGGCAGCAACCGCGCGCTGTCCTTCCGCGGCGCCGCCTCGGTCACGGTCCCGCCCGGCGGGTCCGTATACAGCGATCCGCTGCCCGGCACCGTACGCCCGCAGTCCGATCTGGCCATCAGCGTGTACGTACAGGACGCGGCCGGGACCGCCACCGGCCACCGGATGGGGCTCCAGACCTCCTACATCGCGCCCGACGGCGACCGCGCGGCCGAGGACACCGCCACGGCCTTCACCCAGCAGACCGGCTTCCGCTACTACCTCGACGCGGTCGTGGTCGACGCCCCGCGCGGCACCGGGGCCGTCGTCGCGCTCGGCGACTCGATCACCGACGGCGCCATCTCCACCGCGGATGCCAACCGCCGCTGGCCCGACTTCCTCGCCGGGCGGCTCCAGAGCGATCGCCGCACCTCCGTCAAGGGCGTGGCCAACGAGGGGATCTCGGGCAACAAGGTCCTCTCCGACGGCGCGGGCGAGAGCGCGCTGAAGCGGCTCGACCGGGACGTCCTGTCGCAGCGCGGTCTGCGCACGGTGATCCTGCTCGAAGGCGTCAATGACATCAAGGCGACCCCGGCCCCCACGGCCGCCCAAGTCATCGCCGGATACCGGGAGATCATCGCCCGGACGCATGCGGCCGGTGCCTGTGTGGTGGGCGCGACCGTCATGCCGTACGAGGGCTGGCGGGAGTGGAGCGCGGGCGGCGAAGCGGTCCGCCAGGAGGTCAACACCTTCATCCGGGAGAGCGGCGCGTTCGACGGGTTCGTGGACTTCGACGCGGCGGTCAAGGACCCGGCGGCGCCTTCGAAGATCCTGCCCGCGTACGACAGCGGGGACCATCTGCACCCGAACGACGCGGGGATGAAGGTCATGAGCGACTCCGTCGATGTGCGCGCTCTGCGCTGCGGCCGATAATCACGGCTCACGGCTCACGGCTGTCACGGTGCGAGGGGGCGGAGGCGCGTAACGGCCTCTGCCCCCGGGCCGGTACGAGGCGTGGCGGTCCGTCCGGGCGGCTCGGCCGAGCCGCCGCGGCGCGGTGCCCGATCGGCCGAGCCGGACCGTCTGACCCCACGTCAGCTCCAGGGCGTCTCTCTCCATGCCGTCGCCGAAGGCCACCAGCCGGTCGGACTCGATGGTGACCCCCTTCTTTTCGTCAACGCGACGATATCGAGGGACTGGTTATCGTCAAAATGACGGGAGTGGGTGGGGTGGTCCGGTCCCCACCCGTACGGCCCATCAACGCCGCCCCCCGGCCCGCCGCGCCACAGAGAGTGGAGTCGTACGTTCGCGCGCCGCCCCCACACCCATGGAGTCCGCCATGACCTGTCACAGCCGACGCGATCTCGGCCTGCTCGCCCTGCGACTGGGCACCGGCGCGGTGATCGCCGCGCATGGCACCCAGAAACTGTTCGGCTGGTTCGGCGGCGGCGACATCGACGGGGTGGCTCAGGCATTCGAGGCGATGGGCTTCCGGCCGGGCAGACCAAGCGTGATCGCCTCCGGGCTCGTGGAGGCCGGCGGCGGCGCACTGCTGGCACTCGGTCTGGCCACCCCGGCGGCCGGGGCGGCGGTGGCGGGCGGCATGGCGGCAGCCACCTCGGTACACGCCCCCAACGGATTCTTCGCCACGTCGGGCGGCTTCGAATACCCGGCCGTCCTCGGCTGGACCGCGGCCTCCATCGGTCTCATGGGCGCGGGCCGTTACTCTCTCGACCGCGTCACCTGTCACCGTCTCGACCAGCCCTGGATGGTCCCGGTCGCCTTCGTGACCACGGCGGCGGCGGCGATCGTGATCATCAGAAGGCGTGCCGAGGCGCTGGCGGCCGACCGGCGGGCCGACGCCGCGGACGCCACCCCGGCAGAGGACTGACGCGGCCGTCTCCTGCCTGTCCGCCTCTCCCCGCGAGAGCTTGACGACTGCCTCGTACCGCCTCGTACCGCCTCGTACCGCGCATGCGCGAGATCGCGGACGAGCGGGGGAGGGCTGCCGGTGGCGATCACCTGAGCGTAGGCTTGTGGGGACTTCGCGAGGTGCGGCGGACAGCGGTGCGCGGCGCCCTCGACACCCAGTTGATGGAGCCCGGTTGGGCGACGTCGAGGGCCGGGCATCGGTACGGACATCCGTGGTGTCGCGCCCGGCTCCGGTCCCGTCGTCGTCCTCCGCCGGTCCGACCAGGGAGACTCCACGCCATGGCAGATCTCGACATTCGTGACAACCGGCCGCAGGGCCGCTTCGAGGCATACGACGACGGCGAGGCGGTCGGTGTCATCGACTACTTCCCGCTGGCCGCCACGCCCGCCGCGCTGGTGGCGGTGCATACCGTGGTGGAGAAGGGACACGAGGGCAAGGGCATCGCCGGGACGCTGGTACGGGAGTTCTACGCGATGGCGGCGCGCGAGGGCGTGCCCGTCGTACCTCTGTGCCCGTACGCGGCCGCATGGGCGGGACGCCATCCCGACGAGGCGCCCGAAGCTCCGGCCGAGACGGTCAGGGCCGCGAAGGAGCAGCTGGAAGCTTCGCCGCGGCGTTGGTGAGCGCGCGCGACACGGCGCCGAAGGCCGTCTAGCATCGCGATCATGCTGGCGCTGCTGCACACCTCACCGGTTCACGTTCCGGTCTTCGACGCCCTGCGGGACGCCGACCACCCGGGACTCGTCCTGCGTCATCTGGTGGACGAGTCCCTGCTCATCCGGGCCAGGGCCGAGGGCCCGGACGCCGTCGCCGCCGATGTCGAGTCGGTGCTCGCCGCAGCCGTCGCCGAGGGGGCGACCGCCGCTCTGTGCACCTGCTCGACCATCGGCGAGGTCGCGGAGCGGGCCGCCCCGGCACTCGGCGTGCCCGTCCTGCGGGTCGACCGGCCGATGGCCGTGGCCGCCGCGGCGGCCGACCGGGTCGTGGTGGTCGCCGCGCTGGACAGCACCCTGGGAGCGACGGTGGCGCTGATCCGGCAGGAGGCGGGGGAGCGGCGCATCGAGGTGCGTACCGTACTGGTCGAGGGCGCGTGGGAGCGCTTCGAGGCCGGTGACCGTGACGGCTATCTGGACGCGGTGGCCGCCGCCGTCGACGCCGTCACCGAAGCGGATGTGATCGTGCTCGCCCAGGCGTCGATGGCCGACGCGGCCGAGCGCGCCGTGAGTGACATTCCGGTGTTCTCCAGCCCGCGTCCGGGGCTCAACGCTGCCGCTGCCGCCGCCGTCGCCATCTGACCCGCGCCCGTGTCCGACGCATCGGATACGCGGAGGCGCGCGTGGATCCGGCGAGCGTGGGCAGGCGCTCCGAGAGACATTGGGAACGCACGACTCCCGCACTTCTGGAGGTCCGGCATGACCAGGCCGCGTCTGACACAGCCAGGCCCCTTCCCCGGTCCCGTACCGCGCCCGCCCACCCCGCCGCCGGGCCCGCCGGTGCCGGGGCCCGGTCCCGCCCCGGAGCCCGTCCCCTCGCCACCGAGCCCCGCGCCCATTCCCGAACCCGAACCCATCCCGCACCCGCCGGGCCCCGACCCCGTACCGGAGCCGGAGCCCTCACCCGGGCCACTGGGTTCGCCGCGACCTTGAGGACACGCCCCCCAAGCCGCTACTTCTGAAACACGCCCTGGCAGGCCTCAGCCTCAGCCGGCCGGGACCTCGGAGCGGTCACCGCCCCAGAGCGTGTGGAACGAGCCCTCGCGGTCCGTACGCCGGTAGGTGTGCGCGCCGAAGAAGTCGCGCTGCCCCTGCGTGAGCGCGGCGGGCAGCCGCTCGGCGCGCAGCGCGTCGTAGTACGCGAGCGCCGCCGCGAACCCCGGCGTCGGCACACCCTGGTGCACGGCCGCGGCGACCACCGCGCGCCAGTCGTCCTGCGCCGCGCCGATCTCCTCCGCGAACTGCTTGTCGGACAGCAGGCTCGGCAGGTCCGGCCGCGTGTCGAACGCCCCGCGGATCCGGTCGAGGAACGCGGCGCGGATGATGCAGCCCGCCCGCCAGATCGCGGCCACCGAACCGAGGTCGATGTCCCAGCCGTACTCCTCGCTGCCGGCCTGGATCTGGTGGAAGCCCTGTGTGTACGACACGATCTTCGACGCGTACAACGCCTGCTCGACCTGGTCGGCGAAGCGCGCCGCGTCCGCCTCGCCGAGCGGAGCGGCCGTCGGGCCGGACAGCGTGCGGGACGCCTCGCGCAGCGCGGCGTGTCCGGACAGCGAACGGGCGAAGACCGCCTCGGCGATGCCGGAGACCGGAACGCCCAGATCGAGGGCGATCTGCACCGTCCAGCGGCCGGTGCCCTTCTGCTCGGCCTGGTCGGTCACGATGTCCACGAACGGCTTGCCGGTCGCCTCATCGGTATGGGCGAGCACCTCGGCCGTGATCTCGATCAGATACGAGTCGAGCCGACCGGTGTTCCAGGACCGGAAGGTCTCCGCGATCTTCGCGGGGGAGTAGCCCGCCACGGACCGCAGCAGGTGGTACGCCTCGGCGATCAGCTGCATATCGGCGTACTCGATGCCGTTGTGCACCATCTTCACGAAGTGGCCCGCGCCGTCGGGGCCGATATGGGCCACGCAGGGCGCGCCGTCGGGGGCCTTCGCGGCGATCCGCTCCAGCAGCGGGCCGAGCGACGCGTACGACTCGGCGGATCCGCCCGGCATGATGCTCGGCCCGTGCAGGGCACCCTCCTCACCGCCCGAGATGCCCACGCCCACGAAGTGGATGCCGCGCTCGCGCAGTTCCCGCTCCCGGCGCCGGGTGTCCGCGAAGTGGGCGTTCCCGCCGTCGATGATGACGTCGCCCTCCTCCAGCAGCGGGGCGAACTCCTCGATCACGGCGTCCGTCGGTTCGCCGGCCTTCACCATGATGACCAGACGCCTCGGCCGCTCCAGTGCCGCGACGAACTCCGCCGCTGACTCGGCGGCGACGAAGGCGCCCTCGTCACCGAACTCTTCCACCAGGGCGCGGGTCTTCGACACGGTGCGGTTGTGCACGGCGACGGTGAAGCCGTTGCGGGCGAAGTTGCGGGCGAGGTTGCGGCCCATCACCGCGAGCCCCGTGACGCCGATCTGGGCTGTACCACTCATGCGTGCGCTCCTGGATATCCGTCGGATGTGCCGTGCTTCGCCAGTACGTCCCGCCGGGGAGCGATACGCACCGCTGAACACGGCCGTTCACCAATCGTCAAGCCGCCCGGGAGCTTCCGCATTCCGGGCTTGACGCATCGTGCCGTGTCCGGCGCGTGAGCGGCAACAAGGGCCGTGCCCGGGATCGTTCACAGAGTATTGACACCCTCTCAGCGGCGGCGTAACACTGACAAGCCTTGGAGAGCGCTCTCCCGCAGTGATTCCAAGCGGCATGGAGGTCCGCATGGCCGAGAGATTCCGCACCACCGCCCTGATGTCCGCGTTACTCGTCGCCACCGCACTGGCTCTGGTGGCGTTCGGGTTCTCCGCGATTCCGGACACCGCCACCGCCACCACCCCGCGCGCCGCCGACCGGCCGGCCGCGGCGCAGCAGGCGGCGTCCGCCGCCCACGCCGGGCACAAGATGGCCCCCGCCGCCCCCGTGCCGTCGGGGGACGACCCCGACGGGGACGGATACATACCGGCGAACCCGCCCGTGACCGGGGTGGAACCGTCCACCGAGATCCCCCCGCACCGCTACTTCCACGAGTTCCAGGCGAACTGCTCGGTCACCCACACCAGGCCGGACGACCCGATCGTGTTCCCCGGTCAGCCCGGCAAGTCGCACGACCACACGTTCATGGGCAACAGGACGACCGACGCCCACAGCACCACGGCCTCGCTGAGCGGCGGCGGCACGGCGTGCAAGGCGCCGGGCGACAGGTCCGCGTACTGGATGCCGACCCTGTTCAAGGGGGACGCGGCGGTCGCGCCGGTCGGTCCTCAGGTCATCTACTACAAGTCGGGCGTCACCGACTACCGCACGGTGCGGCCGTTCCCCAAGGGGCTGCGCTTCGTCGTCGGCAGCCCGACGCAGTCGGCCGATGAGTTCCGCAACCACCCGGGCTGGGTGGAGGGCTGGGAGTGCGGGAACCAGTACAACAACACCGAAATCCCGGCGTCCTGCCCGACCGCCCAGGACGTTCAGCTCAACCTCCGCTTCCAGGCGCCGAGTTGCTGGGACGGAAAGTATCTGGACACCCCGAACCACCAGAGCCATATGGCCTATCCGGTCGCGCAGGGCGCCAACCAGGACGTCTGCCCGACCTCGCATCCGGTGGCTCTGCCGATGATCGAGTTCAAGATGGCCTGGCCCGTCAACGGTGATATGTCGCGGGTCAGGCTGGCCAGTGGGACGGGACACTCGTTCCACTACGACTTCTTCAACGCGTGGGACGACGCGACGCTGAACGCGCTGGTCCAGCACTGCGTCGTGGGCGCACTCCAGTGTGACGCCCGCGGCTATGACCAGACCCACCCCGAGGCCGGCGCCGCGCTCGACGCCGACTACGAACTGCCCTGACCGGTGCGCTCTCCCCGGTGGGTGCCGCACACCCACCGGGGAGAGCGCTCTCCCGTGCACGTACCTGTGCCCGCACCCGCACCCGCGCCCCCCACAACCCGAGGAGACACCACCCCATGCGTCCACCCGCCTTACACCCTGTACGCAGGCCGGCCGGCAGACCCCGCCGCCTGGCCCCGCTCGCCGTCGCCGGACTCTTCGCCGCCTGTGCGGTGGCCCTCCCGGCCCCCGCCGCGCACGCCGCGGCCAGCGTCGTCAAGGTCACCGGATCACAGGGCTCCTGGCAGCTGACCGTCGACGGAGCGCCCTACCAGGTCAAGGGCCTGACCTGGGGTCCCGCGATGGCGGACGCCGCGCGGTACATGCCCGACGTGAAGTCGACGGGCGCCAACACCGTACGCAGCTGGGGCACCGACGCCACCAGCAAACCGCTGTTCGACGCGGCGGCGGCCAACGGAGTCAAGGTCATCGCCGGCTTCTGGCTCCAGCCGGGCGGTGGTCCGGGCAGCGGTGGCTGTGTCGACTATCTGACGGACACCACCTACAAGAACAACATGCTCGCGGAGTTCCCCAGGTGGGTGGACACCTACAAGGAGCACCCCGGCGTCCTGATGTGGAACGTGGGCAACGAGTCCGTCCTCGGACTCCAGAACTGCTACAGCGGCACCGCGCTGGAGCAGCAGCGTGACGCGTACACCTCCTTCGTCAACGAGATCGCGAAGAAGATCCACGCGGTCGACCCCAACCATCCGGTGACCTCGACGGACGCCTGGACCGGGGCCTGGCCGTACTACAAACGCAACGCGCCCGACCTCGATCTGTACGCGGTGAACTCCTACGGCGATGTCTGCAATATCCGCAAGACCTGGGAGGACGGCGGCTACACCAAGCCCTATATCGTCACCGAGGGCGGTCCCGCCGGCGAGTGGGAGGTGCCCGACGACGCCAACGACGTGCCCGACGAGCCGGCCGACACCGCCAAGGCGAGCGGTTACACCAAGGCGTGGGGCTGTGTCACCGGTCACCCGGGCGTGGCGCTCGGTGCGACACTCTTCCACTACGGCACCGAGTACGACTTCGGCGGCGTCTGGTTCAATCTGCTCCCCGCGGGCCAGAAGCGGCTCTCGTACTACGCGGTGAAGCGGGCCTACGGCGGCGACACCTCCGCCGACAACACTCCGCCGGTGATCTCCTCGATGGCGGTCGACGGCGCAGCCTCGGTCCCGGCCGGCCGGGAGTTCACGGTACGGACGTCGGTCTCGGACCCGGACGGCGACCCGCTCACGTACCAGCTGCTGCTGGGCAGCAAATACCTTGACAATTCAGGCCAGTTGACGGACGTCCGGTTTACCGACGCGGGCAACGGCACCTTCAAGGTCACCGCGCCCGGCCGGCTCGGAGTGTGGAAGGTCTATGTCAAGGCGTCCGACGGCAAGGGCAATGTCGGCATCGAGACGAAGTCCTTCAAGGTGGTGCCGCCGCCGGTCGACGGGACCAATCTCGCCCAGGGCAGGCCGGCCACGGCATCCTCGTCCCAGCCGAGCGGCACCGGCTGTCCCTGCCCCGCGGGCAACGCGGTCGACGGCTCGTTCGACACCCGCTGGGCCAGCGACTGGAGCGACCCGCAGTGGATCCAGGTGGACCTGGGGCGCAAAACGGCGTTCCGGCACGTCCAGCTGGCCTGGGAAACCGCGTATGCCAAGGGCTACACCCTCCAGACCTCCGACAACGGTCAGGACTGGGCCACGCTGAGGACCGTCACCGACGGCGACGGCGGGATCGATGATCACGACGTCGCCGGGGACGCCCGCTATGTGCGGGTCAACGCGACCGCACGGGGCACCGCTTGGGGCTACTCGCTCTACGAGTTCGGGGTGTACGGCTGACGTCGTCGATGGCGCGGAACCCCGCGGCGGGCCACGGATCTTCGTGGCCCGCCGCGAAATGTTTAGCGGGCGATTTTGCGTATACGGGCGCCGCTCGGACGTAAAGCATGGACCGCATCGGGCAGTGATCGGGCACACGCGGAGCCGTATTCGGGCAGTGGTCCATGCAACAGATGTCCTGCTACCCATGATGACCAGCGCAAACGCTCTTGACGAAACGGGCATGAACGGACACAGTCGATGCAGCGAAGAAGCTGGTCGCAGCGGGTCCCTTGCTTGTACAAACGACGCATGAGCCCGAACGGGTGCTGAGCCGCAGCAAAGCAGGGAAGTGTGTCACCGTGGACACCGACGAACGACGACGAGAAATTCTTGAGATAGCCCGACGTGACGGGTCAGTGGAAGTCAGCGCGCTGGCCACGAAACTCCGGGTCGCGAAGGAGACCGTCCGGCGTGATCTGCACGCCTTGGAAGGTCATGGACTGGTACGACGTACCCACGGCGGGGCCTACCCGGTGGAGAGCGCCGGGTTCGAGACGACTCTCGCGGTACGGACCACCCGGCTCGTACCCCAGAAGTCACGGATCGCGGCAGCCGCCGCCGATCTCCTGGGAGACGCGGAAACGGTCTTCGTCGACGAGGGTTTCACCCCCCAGCTCGTCGCCGAGGCGCTGCCGCGGGACCGGCAGCTGACCGTCGTCACCGCCTCCCTCGCCGTGGCGACCGCGCTCGCCGAGGCCGAGAAGATCGCCGTACTGCTGCTCGGCGGGCGGGTACGCGGCTCCACCATGGCAACGGTCGATCACTGGACCACCAGAATGCTCTCCGACTTCGTCATCGACCTGGCGTACGTCGGAGCGAACGGCATCTCCCGCGAGTACGGTCTCACCACCCCCGATCCGGCCGTCAGTGAGGTGAAGGCCCAGGCCATGCGCAGCGCCCGCCGCCGGGTCTTCGCGGGGATCCACACCAAGTTCGGCGCCGTCAGCTTCTGCCGCTTCGCGGAGGTCGGCGATTTCGAGTCGATCGTGACGGACGCGGGTCTGCCGTCGGCCGAGGCGCAGCGATACTCACTGCTGGGCCCGCAGGTCATCCGCGTCTGAACCACCAGGCACCACCCTCTACTTCGCCCTCTTCCATCGGTCCGTTCCCCGGTCCGGATGCGGGGCCGAGCCGTCCCAAAAACCCCTCTCGTAACGATGATCAGGAGAAATCTCATGCCCCTCCAGCAACGACGACGCGACTTCCGCGTGCGTGTGGGTGCGAGCGCGGCCCTGGTGGCCCTTCTCGCGGGGTGCAGCGGCGCGGGCGGCGCCTCCTCGTCCGGAGGCGATGACACCCTCAATGTGCTCATGGTGAACAACCCGCAGATGGTCGAGTTGCAGAAGCTGACCGCGGACAACTTCACCAAGGACACCGGGATCAAGGTCAACTTCACGGTCCTCCCGGAGAACGACGTCCGCGACAAGATCACGCAGGACTTCTCCAACCAGGCCGGCCAGTACGACGTCGCCACCATCAGCAACTTCGAGGTGCCGTTCTTCGCGAAGAACGGCTGGCTGCACTCGCTCGACGAGTACACCGCCAAGGACAAGGCCTTCGACCAGGGCGACATACTCAAGCCCCTCCAGGAGTCCCTCACCGCGGAGGACGGCAAGCTCTACGGCGAGCCGTTTTACGGCGAGTCGTCCTTCCTGATGTACCGCAAGGACGTCTTCGAGGCGAAGAACCTGACGATGCCGGCGAAGCCCACCTGGCAGCAGGTCGCCGACCTCGCCGCCAAGGCGGACGGCGCGGAGGAGGGCATGAAGGGCATCTGTCTGCGCGGGCTGCCCGGCTGGGGCGAGGTCATCGCCCCGCTCACCACCGTCGTCAACACGATGGGCGGCACCTGGTTCACCAAGGACTGGGAGGCACAGCTCACCTCCCCGGAGTTCACCAAGGCCACCCAGTTCTATGTCGACCTGGTGCGCAAGCACGGTGAGGCGGGCGCTCCCCAGGCCGGCTACGCCGAGTGCCTGAACAACATGACACAGGGCAAGTCGGCCATGTGGTACGACGCCACCGCCGGCGCCGGTTCGCTGGAGGCCAAGGGATCCCCGGTCAAGGGCAAGATCGGCTACGTACCCGCGCCGGTGGACAAGACGGAGAGCTCCGGCTGGCTGTACACCTGGGCCTGGGGCATGCAGAAGGCGTCCACCAAGACCGAGAGCGCGTGGAAGTTCATCTCCTGGGCGTCCAGCAAGGAGTACGAGAACCTCGTCGGCGAGAAGATCGGCTGGTCCAACGTGCCCGCCGGCAAGCGCGCCTCCACGTACGCCAACCCGGACTATCTGAAGGACGCGGCGGCCTTCGCCGATGTGACCAAGCAGGCCATCGCCAAAGCCAACCCGCGTGACCCGGGCACCCAGCCGCGTCCGACGGTCGGCATCCAGTTCGTCGACATCCCCGAGTTCACGGACCTCGGCACCAAGGTCTCGCAGGAGATCAGCGCGGCCATCGCCGGCAAGAAGTCGGTCGCCGAGGCGCTCAAGAACTCGCAGGCGCTCGCCGAGAAGGTAGGCAAGGACCAGAAGTGAGTACCTCCGTCAGCACCCCCCCACTCTCCCCGGCCGGCGCCCAGCGCCCCTCGGCGCCCCGGCGCGCCGGCCGGGGGGCCTCGGGCCGGGCCCGCGCCTGGGCCACCCGGGCCCCGCTGCTGCCCGCCCTGATCTTCCTGATCGCGGTGACCCAGCTGCCGTTCGTGGCGACGCTGGTGATCTCACTCTTCGACTGGAACTCGCTCGCCCCCGACGACCGCAGTTTCGCGGGGCTCTCCAACTACGGTTCCGTCTTCACCGACGCGAGTCTGCGCGAATCGGTCTTCACCACCGTGCTGCTCACCGCGACCGTGGTGATCGTCAGCGTGGTCCTCGGACTGCTGCTGGCCCTGCTGCTCGACCGCAAGTTCATCGGGCGCGGCTTCGTCCGTACGCTGCTCATCACGCCGTTCCTGCTGGTGCCCGTGTCGGCCGCGCTGCTGTGGAAGCACGTTCTCTACAACCCCGAGTACGGCCTGCTCAACGGCGGTTGGGCGTGGTTCACCGGACTCTTCGGGGTCTCCAGCCCGGCCCAGCCCGACTGGATCTCCGACATGCCGCTGCTGGCGGTCGAGGCATCCCTGGTCTGGCAGTGGACGCCGTTCATGATGCTCATCCTGCTCGCCGGGCTCCAGAGCAGGCCCGCCGAGATCATGGAGGCAGCGAAGCTGGACGGCGCGACCGGCTGGCAGATGTTCCGCTTCCTGACCGTGCCGCATCTGCGCCGCTATCTGGAGCTGGGCGTCCTGCTCGGGTCGATCTACATCGTGCAGAACTTCGACGCGGTGTTCACGCTCACCTCGGGCGGACTCGGCACCGCGAACCTCCCGTACACCATCTACCAGACCTTCTACCAGGCTCACGAGTACGGACTGGCCTCGGCCGCCGGAGTCGTCGTCGTGATCGGCACCATCGTGATCGCGACCTTCGCCCTGCGCGTTGTCTCGTCCCTCTTCAGTGAGGAGGCGAACCGGGCATGAGCACACTCTCCGTACCGAACACCGCCACGGCGTCACGCCCCCACATCGACAAGTACGCCCCCGCCGCCCGGCGGGCCAGGCGGCGTTCCGCCGGGCTCGGGCTGCTGGCCTGGATCGTCGGCATCGTCTTCTGTCTGCCGGCGCTGTGGATGCTGCTGACCTCCTTCCACTCGGAGACGGACGCGGCGACCAACCCGCCGTCCATCGGCGCGCCCCTCACCCTCGACAGCTACCGGGTGTTCTTCGGCGAGGGAGGTGGCGCCAGCCCCTGGCCGCCGCTGATCAACTCCCTGACGGCGTCGCTGTTCTCCACGCTGTTCGTGCTGGTGCTGGCGCTCCCGGCGGCGTACGCGCTCTCCATCAAGCGGGTGGAGAAGTGGACGGACGTGATGTTCTTCTTCCTCTCCACGAAGATGCTGCCCGTCGTCGCCGGACTGCTGCCGGTGTATCTCTTCGCCAAGAACGTCGGGATGCTGGACAACATCTGGCTGCTCGTCATCCTCTACACCTCGATGAATCTGCCGATCGCGGTATGGATGATGCAGTCCTTCCTCGCGGATGTGCCGGTCTCCATCATCGAGGCCGCGCAGGTGGACGGCGCCCGGCTGCCCACGGTGCTGATGCGGGTGGTGGCGCCGGTGGCCGCGCCCGGTATCGCGGCCACCTCGCTGATCTGCTTCATCTTCAGCTGGAACGAGCTGCTCTTCGCCAGGGTGCTCACCGGTGTGACGGCCCAGACCGCACCCGTATTCCTGACGGGCTTCGTGACCAGCCAGGGGCTCTTCCTCGCCCAGCTGTGCGCCGCGTCCGTCGTTGTGTCCCTGCCGGTTCTCGCCGCAGGTTTCGCCGCCCAGGACAAGTTGGTCCAGGGCCTTTCTCTTGGAGCTGTTAAGTAATGAGGGCAGCGATCGTCGAAGCCGTCGGCAAGGTCTCCGTCACGACGGTTCCCGACCCCACCCCCGGCCCCCGGGATGTGGTTGTCGCCGTCGCCGCGTGCGGGATCTGCGGTACCGATCTGCATATTCTCCAGGGCGAGTTCGCGCCCACCCTGCCCATCGTGCCCGGCCATGAGTTCGCCGGGGAGATCGTGGAGATCGGCTCCGAGGTCACGGAACTGTCCGTGGGTGACAAGGTCGCTGTCGACCCGTCGCTGTACTGCAACGAATGCCGGTACTGCCGTTCCGGCCGGGGCAATCTGTGCGACCGGTGGAACGCGATCGGCGTCAGCAAGCCCGGTGGCGCGGCCGAGTTCGCCGTCGCGCCGGTGGCCAACTGCGTCAAGCTGCCCGAGCACATCGATGTGAAGGACGCGGCGCTGATCGAGCCCCTGTCCTGCGCGGTCCGCGGTTACGACGTGCTCAGCTCCACCCTCGGCGCGGATGTGCTGATCTACGGTTCCGGCACCATGGGCCTGATGATGCTGGAGCTGGCCAAGCGCACCGGCGCCGCCGGGGTCGATGTCCTGGACATCAACCCGGAGCGGCTGGCGACCGCCAACAAGCTCGGCTGCTCGCGCTCCGGCGCCACGGCGGAGGAGTTCGACCGGCCCGGCGGCTGGGATGTCGTGATCGACGCCACCGGCAACGCGGGCGCCATCCAGGACGGCCTCGGCCGGGTCGCCAAGGGCGGTACGTTCCTCCAGTTCGGCGTCGCCGACTACGCGACGACCGCGGTCATCGAGCCGTACCGCATCTACAACCAGGAGATCACGATCACCGGCTCCATGGCGGTGCTGCACAGCTACGAGCGGGCCGCCGCGCTCTTCGCCACGGGTGTCCTCGACCCCGCGGTCTTCATCAGCGACCGGCTGCCGCTGGAGCAGTACCCGCAGGCGATCGACCGGTTCAAGGCGGGCCAGGGCCGCAAGATCGTGGTCCAGCCGTGAGCGAGGGGCCCGAGGTCCGCTCCGGCGCCGTCCTGGTGATGGGTGAGGCGCTGATCGACCTCGTACCGGTGCCGGACGAGCCGGAGCTCTACCGGGCCCAGCCCGGCGGCGCGCCCGCCAATGTCGCCGCGGGGCTGGCCAGGCTGGCCACGCCCAGCTGGTTCGCCGGAGCGCTCGGCGGCGACGGCTTCGCCCGGATGATCGAACAGCGGCTGGTATCGGCCGGTACGGAACTGGGCCTGTGCGCGCGCTCGGAGCTGCCCACCACGCTCGCGGTCGCCGACCCGGGCCCGGACGGCACGAGCTACCACTTCCATCTCCAGGACACCGCGACCTTCCGGCTGCCGGACCACTCCGCGGTGGTGGACCGGTTCGCCGCGGTGTACGTGGGCGGCGTCGCGGCGGTCGTCGAACCGGCGGCCGGGGCGGTCGCGGCCACCGCGCGCGCGGGCGCCGAACGGTCCCTGCTGGTAGTCGACCCCAATGTGCGCGAGGACCGGACCATCGACCCGGAGCCGAGCGTGTCCCGGCTGCGCGAGCTGTGCGCGCTGGCGCACGTCGTCAAGGCGAGCGACGAGGATCTCGCGCGCCTGTGGCCGGACACCGACCCGGACGAGACCTGCCGGCGGCTGGCGGGGGAGGGCCGGCTCGTGATCCTCACCCGGGGCGCCAAGGGCAGCACGGGCTACGCGGGCTCCGCGGAGCCGGTCTCCGTGCCCGCGGTACCCGTCGAGGTGGTCAACACCATCGGGGCGGGCGACGCCTTCATGGCGGCCGTCCTCACTTGGCTGAGCGCCAACGGCGCGCACCGCGGCGGCGTGGCCGGGCTGCCGCGCGACCGGGTGGAGGAGATGCTCGTCCTCGCCTCCCGGGTGGCGGCCTCGGTGGTCGCCCAGACCGGTACGGAACCCTCGCTGCCCGACGATCTCGGCTGACCTCCAGGTACGTCCGTGTGCGTCCGTAACGGCCGGAGCCACCGCCCCCTCGCGACGGGGTGGTGGCTCCGGCCGTTGGGCTCCGGGCGTCAGGCGGCCTTACGGCCCCGGGCGTTCGCCGCGCGGATGATGTCCGCGTAGTGGTGGCCGCTGCCCTTGATGGTGCGCCGCTGCGTCTCGTAGTCCACATGGACCAGACCGAACCGCTTGTCGTAGCCGTACGCCCACTCGAAGTTGTCCAGCAGCGACCAGGCGAAGTACCCGGCGAGCGGGGCGCCCTTCGCCACCGCCCGCGCACAGGCCGCCAGATGCTCGTCCAGATACCTGGCCCGCTCGGGGTCGTCGACCGTGCCGTCCGCCGCGACGGTGTCGGGGAAGGCCGCGCCGTTCTCGGTGACATAGACGCGCCGCGCGCCGTACTCCTCGGTGAGCCGCAGCAGCAGCTGCTCCAGACCGTCGGCGTGCACCTCCCAGCCCATGTGGGTGTGGCGCGCGTCCGGTACGTCGACCTGCTTGGCGAACGGGGCGGCCCCGGTCGGGTCGTCCCGCACGATCTGGCGGAAGTAGTAGTTCAGCCCCAGCCAGTCCAGCGGCGCCGCGATGGTCTCCAGATCGCCGGGGCGCGCGGGCAGCTCCACACCGTACAGATCCAGCATGTCCTGCGGATAGCCGCGGCCGTGGATCGGGTCGAGCCACCAGCGGTTGGTGTGGCCGTCGGCCCGTACCGCCGCCGCGCGGTCGGCCTCGCTGTCGCTCGCCGGCTCGATCGGGCTGAGGTTGTTGACGATGCCGACCCGGGCGTCCGAGGAGGCCGCGCGGAGCGCCTGCACCGCCAGACCGTGTCCGAGGTGGAGATGGAACGAGGTGCGTACGGCCGCCGTGAGATCGGTGATCCCCGGCGCCATCTTGCCTTCGAGATGGCCGATCCATGACGAGCACAGCGGCTCGTTGAGCGTCGCCCAGTCCTTGACCCGGTCGCCGAGGCGCTCGGCGACGACGGACGCGTACCGTGCGAAGTGCTCGGCGGTGTCCCGTACCGGCCAGCCGCCCCGGTCCTGGAGCGCCTGCGGCAGATCCCAGTGGTAGAGCGTGGCGAACGGTGTGATGCCGGCGTCGAGCAGGCCGTCCACCAGCCGGTCGTAGAAGTCCAGGCCGGCCTTGTTCACCGGTCCGTCGCCGCCCGGGACGATCCGCGGCCAGGCGAGCGAGAAGCGGTACGCGTCCACGCCGAGCCGCTTCATCAGCCCGATGTCCTCGGGGACCCGGTGGTAGTGGTCACAGGCCACATCCCCGGTGTCGTTGTTGTCGATCGTGCCCGGGGTGTGCGAGAACGTGTCCCAGATGGACGGGGCACGGCCGTCCTCGGCCACGGCTCCCTCGATCTGGTACGCGGCGGTGGCGACGCCCCAGCTGAAATCGTGGGGAAGGGCGTTGAGGTCGTTCACGGACTGCCTTTCTGGAGGGGTCACTTCACGGCGCCCGCGGTCAGGCCGGCGACGAGGTAGCGCTGGAGAAGAAGGAACCCGACGACCACCGGCACGCTGACGACCAGCGAGGCGGCCATGATCTGGTTCCAGTAGACGTCGTTCTGGGTGGCGTAGCCCTGGAGACCCACGGCGAGGGTCCTGGTGGTGTCGTTGGTCATGACGGAGGCGAAGAGGACTTCGCCCCACGCCGTCATGAACGCGTAGACGGCGACGGCGACGATCCCGGGGACCGCGGCGGGCACCACCACACGGAACAGGGCGCGGATCGGTCCGCAGCCGTCCACCATGGCGGCCTCGTCCAGTTCCCTCGGGATGGAGTCGAAGTAACCGATCAGCATCCAGATGGAGAAGGGCAGCGAGAACGTCAGATAGGTGAGGATCAGACCGCCGCGCGAGCCGTAGAGCTCGACACCCGTGCTGTTCCCGATGTTCACGAAGATCAGGAACAGCGGGAGCAGGAAGAGGATGCCCGGGAACATCTGGGTGGAGAGCACCGTGACGGTGAAGACTCGCTTGCCGCGGAAGCGGTAGCGGCTCACCGCGTACGCGGCGAACACCGCGATCAGCACGGACAGCACCGTCGCCGAACCCGCCACGATCAGCGAGTTCACGAAGTACTTGGCGAGCGGGACGGTCTTCCAGATGTCGAAGTACGGGCGGATCGTGAGGTTCCTCGGGAACCACTGGAACGTGCCGGAGACGTCCTGGAGCGGCTTGAGCGAGCTGCTGACCATCACATAGACGGGCAGCAGCGCGAACGCCGCCAGCGCCGTCAGCACGACGCGGCGCGTCCAGATGAACGACCGCGGCGGCGCGATGGGAGACCTGGCCCCAGGGCCCTTCGTCCGGGTGACCTTAGACATCCGAACCCTTCCTTCCTCGTGAGGTGAGGAACAGATAGACCGCCGTGACCAGCAGCAGGAAGAGCAGCAGCAGGACGGACATCGCGGATCCGGAACCGAAGTTCCAGGTGACGAACGACGACTGGTAGATATGGATCGAGATCAGATCCGCCGCTTCCGGCGCCGACTTGCCGAACAGCACATACGGCGTGTTGAAGTCGTTGAACGTCCATAGGAACAGCACGAGCACCAGCACCTGGTTGACCGGACGCAGCGACGGCAGCGTGATCTTGCGGATCTGCTGCCAGATGCCCGCCCCGTCGATGGAGGCGGCCTCGTAGAGATCGCGCGGGATGTTCTGGAGAGCGGCCATCAGCATCAGGAACGCGAAGGGCCAGGACTTCCAGAGCGAGACGACGACCAGCGCGATGAAGCTGTTGTTGCCGATCAGCCAGAACGACGGTTTGTCGGTGAGGCCGAGCTGGTCGTGCAGGACGTGATTGATGATGCCGTTGTCGTGCTGGAACATGAACGCCCAGGTGATCACCGCCGCGTACACGGGCAGGGCGTACGGGACGAGGAAGATCGTCCGCAGCACGCTCCGGCCGCGGAAGTTCTCCTGGAGCATGATCGCCGCCGTCACACCGAACAGCCAGGACAGCCCGACCGAGAGCACGGTGAAGGCGCAGGTCACCAGGAAGGAGTGGAGCAGCGCCTGACCGATCGGGGCATCGAAGTCGATGGCGATCTTGTAGTTGTCGAAGCCGGCGAAGGGGGAATTGCCCCAGTTCCGGATGAAGAACTGGGTGAGCTGTCGGAAGCTCACCCAGATCCCGATCACCATCGGGATGATGTGGATGAGCAGTTCGAGCACGACGGCGGGCAGCAGCAGGAGGTAGGGCAGACCACCCTGACGGATCCGGTCGGGGATGCGCGGAAAACGTCGTCCGCGCGCACCCCCGCCATCCGTTTTCTCCGTATCGCCCGCCTTGTGCCCACTGCTGGGTGTCACGGTGGCGGTCATGGGGAGAGCCTCACTGCGTCATCTGCTGCTGGGCCTTGGTCAGGGCCGCCTTGACGGATTCGGTGGTCACCGGCTTGCCCGCCGCGGCGTCGGCGAACAGCCCCTTGACGGCCGTACCGACGGTCGTCTCGAACTGCGACTCGTTCGCGACCTGGGGGAGCGGCGCGGCGCTGGTGGCCAGCGTGTCGCGCAGGACCTTCACGTCCGAGGCGGAGAACGCCGAGTCCTGCTGTGCGGCCTTGACGGGCGGGACCGAGCCATAGGTCTTGTTGAGCAGCGTCTGCTCGGCGTCGCTCGTCATGAACTTCACGAACTTCTTGGCGCCGTCGATGTTCTTGGTGTTGTTGAAGATCGCCATATTGATGCCGGCGACCATGGAGTTGAGGTTCTGGCCGGTGCCGGGGGTGCCGGACGCTACCGGTACGGGCGCCACGCCCCAGTCCTCGGGCTTCATGCCCTGGGAGGCGAAGGTCGAGGCCGCGGCCTGCCACAGGACCATGGCCGTCTTGCCCTTGGCGAAGTCCTGAAGGGACTGGTTCTGGGCGTACTCCGCGTTGCCCGGAGCGATGATCTTGTCCGTGGCCATGAAGTCGATGTACTGCTTCACGGCGGCGACGGCGCCGTCGGAGGTGAAGGTCGGCTTGCCCGCTTTGTCGAAGAAGTCCGCTCCGTGCTGCTTACCGAGGGCGAAGACCTGGTGGATGTTGTTCGAGAGGTTGGCGCCCTCGGCGCCGAGCGCCCATTTGCCGTCCTTGGAGATCTTCTTGCCGTCCGCGACCAACTGGTCCCAGGTGGCCGGCGGCTGCGAGATCCCGGCGTCGGCGAACATCTTCTTGTTGTAATAGAGCGCGTACGCGAGCGAGTACAGCGGCACGGCGGCGGGGTCCTGACCCTCCGCGCCGGCCGAGGCGACCGCCGAGTCGACGAACCGGTCCCGGCCGCCGATCGCGTCGAAGTTCTTCTGGTCCCACGGCAGCAGCGCGCCGGTGGCCTGGAGCGAGGCCGACCAGGTGTTGCCGATGTTCAGCACATCGGGGCCCTGTCCCGAGGTGGTGGCGGCGAGGATCCGGTTGAGCAGGTCAGCCCAGGGGACCACTTCCAGCTTGACCTTGATCCCGGTTTCCTTCTCGAACTTCTTCAGTTCGGGGGTGAGTATCTTCTTGTCCGCCTCGATGCTGGGTCCCTGGTTGGACGCCCAGTAGGTGAGCGTCTTCGGTGACTCGTTGCTGCCACCGTCGCCGGACGAGGAGCCTCCGCCGCATCCGGCGACGGCGGTGAGTGTACTGGCGAGGACGATGGCTGCTGCGGCTCTTGCTTTGCGCATGTGAGGTGGCCCCTTTCCGGGGATGGCTGCGTTCGAGAGTCGAACGGCCTCCATGACTTAATTTATGACGTGATTTAAGAGGTGAGCGAAGGTCGCGTCAAGGTCTGGGACCGGGGTATGTTGCGTCCAGGGAAGGAGCAACATGGCAGAACGCAGCAGACGGACGGTGCGTGACCTGCGCAGGGGGAACCGTGCCCGGGTTGTGCAACGGTTGTATTTCGACGGTCCGCTGAGCCGCCAGGAGCTCGGACCCGCCACCGGTCTGAGTTCAGGATCCATCAGCAACGTGGTTGCGGAACTGGCCACCGAGGGCCTCCTGGAAGAAGCCGGCGTGGTCGATTCCGACGGCGGCCGTCCCCGTACCCTGCTGCGGGTCGCCCCCGGCGGCGGTCTGCTCATCGGCATCGACCTGGGGGAGACCAGGGTCCGCGTCGAGCTGTTCGATCTGTCTCTCACCGAACTGGCCCGTACCGACCGTCTGCTGGGCCCCGCCCGGCACGGCTACGACGTCGAACGCATCGTGAACCACGTCCGTATCGGCGTCGCCGATGTGCTGCGCGACGCCGGGGCCGACCCGGAACGGCTCCTCGGCATCGGCATCGGAGTCCCCGGCATCATCGAGCGCGGCGGCCCGGCCGGCGCCACGGTCCACGGCCCCACCATCGGCTGGCACTCGGTGCCCTTCGAGAAGCTGCTCCGTGCCGTCCTCGAAGTTCCGTCAGAGGTGCCGCTGTTCATCGACAACGGTGCCAAGACTCTCGGCCAGGCCGAGATGTGGTTCGGCGGCGGCCGGGGCGCGGGCACCGCCGCCATCGCGCTCATCGGCTCCGGCATCGGCGCGAGCGTCATCCACGGCGGCGCCCTGATCGAGGAGAGCGGCCGGGGCAGCGCCCTCGAATGGGGCCACACCACCGTGCGGATGCGCGGCCGTCGCTGCCGCTGCGGCTCCATCGGCTGTCTGGAGGCGTACGCCGGAGCGGAGGCGCTGCGCGAACGCTGGGACGAGGCGGGCGGTTCGCTCCCCGAGGACGCGGACGACGAGACCGCGCTCGCCGCCCTGCTGGTCGCCGCCTTCCCCGGGCCCGGCGGCCCCCCGCCCGACCCGCTGGCCGTCTCGCTCCTGGACGACACCGCCGAATGCCTGGGCGCGGCCGTCGGCGATCTGATCAATCTGTTCCTGCCCGAGCGGATCCTGCTGGGCGGCTGGGCCGGGCTGCTCATCGGCCCGCGTCTGCTGCCCGCGATCCGGCGTCACGCGGAGCAGTACGCGCTCGGCCACGCGGCGGCGCGGACCACGATCGAGCTGGGCGAACTGGGCCCGGACGCCGTCACGGTCGGCGCGGCCACGCTGCCGCTCGCCGCGTTCCTCGCACGGGGCGGGAGCCGCCCGCGCGTTCCCGGTCAGGCCGGGCCGGCGGAGCCGGGCGGGGCGGCGGCGCCGCAGCGCTGGCGGCGCGCCTCCGCTTCCTCCGCTTCCTCCGCCTCCGCGACGTCCGCCACCTCGGGGGAGCTGTCATGAGGGACACCGCCCCGGGCTGAACCGGGCTGAACCGGAACTCGGGCTGAACCGGGCTGCGTGCGCGGAACCTCAGGCCGATCCGCGTACCACCAGTGACGGTTCGAAGATCACCGACGTCACCGCACGGTCCGGCCCGGCGAGCCGGTCGAGCAGCAGCCGGGCCATCTCCGCCGCCATCTCCTCCACCGGCTGCCGGACGGTGGTCAGCGGCGGCCGGCACGCGACGGCCGCGCTGCTGTCGTCGAACCCGATCACCGCCACGTCCTCGGGCACCCGCCTGCCGTGCTCCCGCAGTACATGGCAGGCACCCACCGCCATCAGGTCGTTCGCCGCGAACACCCCGTCCACATCCGGGTGTTCGGCCAGCAGCCGGGCCATGGCCGCCTCACCGCTCTCCTGGGTGAACCGGCCCTCGGCCAGGGGGAGGTACGGCTGCCCGGCGCGCGCCATCGTGTCGCGGAAACCCGCCAGCCGGTCCTGCCCGGCGGGCACGTCCAGCGGACCGGTGATCGTGGCGATCCGCCGGCAGCCACGCGCCAGCAGATGTTCGGCGGCCAGCCGCGCGCCGTCCTGGTGGGCGAGATCGACATAGCTGATGCGGGTGGGCCGGGAGGGGCGCGCGTACAGGACGGCGGGCAGCCCGGCGTCGGTGACCAGGGAGGGCAGCGGGTCGTCGGCATGGGTCGACACGACCAGGGCGCCGTCGGCGCTGCCCTGGCGGAGATACGAGACGACCTCGTCGCGGGCGCGCGAGGTCTCGGCGAACATCAGGACCGGATACATCCCGCGCGGCCGGAGGTAGTTGACGATCCCCGTCACCACCCGGCCGAAGAACGGGTCGGCGAAGACCTGGGCCGTGAAGGAGGATCCGGCCCCGCCGTCGGGCTCATCGGCGTGGTGCGCGCCGCCGTCGCCGCCCGTCGGTCCGGCGCGGTACGGGCCGGCGGCCTCGTCCCGCGGCGACGGATCGTCCCCCGCGCCCGAGACCACCAGGGCGATCGCGTCCGTACGACGGGTGACCAGCGAGCGGGCCGCGCGGTTGGGGGTGTAGCCGGTCGCGGCCACCGCCTGCCGTACCGACTCCTGTATCACCGGGTCGACATTGCGGACCCCGTTGACGACCCGTGAGACCGTGGCGCGGGAGACACCGGCCGCTCGCGCCACATCCTCCAGCGTAGGTGAACCGGCCGGTCTCGGGTCTTCCGTCATGCCCCCATTTATAGCATCAGCGGAGAGCGCTCTCCGTGGCCGCCCCCGGTGACCGTCCCGGCGGCGCGGACGCCGTGATCACGGCGCTGAGCGGCAGGTCTCCGGCCGACCGGCCGCCGTGCAGCAGCAGTTCGCCCGGGACGGTCTCCCGGCGGTGACGCTCCATCGACCAGCGTTCCGTCGCCCGGCCCTCCACCCGTACCACCGCGACGACTTCCTCTCCCGGATCCGCGACGACCGCCGTGTATCCGGCGAGCCGCCGCACCGCGGGCTCGCCTGAGGACGAGGGCTCGGCCAGATAGAGCTGGACCACCTCGCGGCCCCGTCTGCGGCCCGTGTTGCGCAGCCGTATCCGTACGTCGAAGGGCTCGCCCGCGATCACCACGGACGGTGCCTCCATCGCCCCGTACGACCAGTCGGTGTAGCCCAGGCCGTGGCCAAACCAGTGGGCGGGAGAGGCGCCCGAGCGCAGCCAGGCGCGGTAGCCGATGAACGGGCCCTCGGTGTAGGGGAGTCGGCCCCGTTCCGGGCGGGTGCGCAGTACGGGCACGTCCTCCTCGGCCGCCGCCCAGGTGGTGGGCAGCCGGCCGCCCGGCTCGGCCCGGCCGAACAGCACGTCGGCCAGCCCGTCCCCCGCCTCCTGCCCCGGGAACCAGGCGAGCAGCAGCGCGGGTACCTCCGCGCGCCAGGGGAGGGCGACCGGGCCGCCCGTGTTGAGGATCACGACCGTACGGGGATTGGCGCGGACGACGGCCCGTACCAACTCGTCCTGGCCGTCCGGCAGCGCGAGCGTGTCACGGTCGCGGCCCTCCGACTCGCTCTCCTCGGTGGTGCCCACGACGACCACGGCTGCGTCCGCGTCCCTGGCCGCGGCGACGGCCGAGGCGAGAGCCGTCGAGGCGTCGCCCGGGGGCGGGGCGGCGGCCAGGACCGTCGCCACACCGGTGCCGGGGGCGAGTCCGCGTCTGGCGACCACCTCCACCTCCTCTCCGGCGGCCAGTGGGGTACGTACGGACCGGTACGGCGGGGCGACATGGACCCGGGTCGGATCGTCCGAGTCCAGCGGGAAGGTGCCGGACAACAGGGTCCGGCCCGCGACGGAGAGGGAGAGCGGTCCCCAGCCGCCGACCGCGAGCGTCCAGTCACCTTCCTGGCGGGGCCGGACCAGGGCCCGGATCTCCACGGTCCGCGCGCCCGCCACCCTGGCCGGTTCCACGATCCGGCCGGACAGCCGGTGCTCCGTGTGGAGTTCGACGCCGTCCGCGTCCAACAGCCGTACCAGCACGCCCGGTTCACCACTGACCGGATCGCGGGTGGAGGGCCCGTCGGTCCGCACCGGGTCCAGCGGCCGGGGCAGTGCGCTCGGGGGCAGGCCGGGGGTATACGTCACCTCGGCGGCCGTGTCCAGAGCGGTCCGGATGCCGTCCAGCGGGGAGACCGGCGATGCGGGGAACACCTCCGCGCTGCCGCCGCCCTGGATCCGTACCGCCGCGGCATGCGCCCCGATGACCGCGACGGAGCGCAGCCGCGCGGGGTCGAGGGGCAGCAACTCCCCGTCATTGCGCAGCAGGACGGTGCCGGCGGCGACCGCCCGGCGCAGCAGCGCGCGCGAAGGGGCCTCCGGCGCGGCGGACGGCGGGGCCGGAGGCCGCCGTACCCGGACAGGACCTGGGCCCTGTCCGGCCGATCTTCGCGGCCGGACAGGGCCCAGGGCGCCCACCCGGTCGGCCAGCCGCAGCAGTCGCCGTACCTTGTCGTCGATCCGTTCCACGGGGACGAGCCCACGCTCCACGGCGGCGCGCAGCCCGTCGGCCCACGGACCGTCGGGGCCCGGCATCGCCAGGTCCTGTCCGGCGCGGGCCGTGTCGAGCAGGGAGCGCACCGCGCCCCAGTCGGAGACGACCGGGCCGTCGAAGCCCCACTCGCTCTTGAGTGGTCGTTCCAGCAGCGGCGCCGCCGCCATCGTGACGCCATTGACCTGGTTGTACGCGGACATCACCGCCTGGACACCGGCCTCCACGGCGGCCTCGAAGGGGGCGAGATAGACCTCGCGCAGCGTCTGTTCGTCCACCCGCACATCCACGGTGAGCCGGTCGGTCTCCGCGTCGTTGGCGACGAAGTGCTTGGCGGTGGCCGCGACTCCACCGGACTGGACGCCGTCGATGAGCGCGGCGCCGGTGCGGCCCGTCAGCAGCGGATCCTCGGAGAAGCACTCGAAGTGCCGCCCGCCCAGCGGTGACCGGTGCAGATTGAGGGTGGGCGCGAGCAGGACGTCCACGCCTTTGCGCCGGGCCTCGGCGGCGAGCAGTCCGCCCAGCTCCGCGACCAGTTCGTCGTCCCAGGCGGCGGCGAGCGCGGTGGGGGAGGGCAGGACGAGCGAGGTGTCCCGTTCGTCCCAGGCCTCGCCCCGTACCCCCGCCGGCCCGTCGGAGAAGGTGAGCGCCCGCAGCCCGATGGCCGGTTCCGCGTGCGTACGCCAGGTGCTCGCGCCGGTCAGCAGACGCACCTTCTGTCCGAGATCCAGTTTCTCCAGCAGATGGCCGATCTCTTCGTCGGTCATGCCCGCCCCGTTCTTGCCCGCCCCGTTCATGTCTGTCTCCCTCGTGCGATGGGAGAGCGCTCTCCTGCTCCCCTCGCACAGATTCCCCGGACCCCGGCGGCCCTGTCAACGGCAGCCAATACGCGGCTCCTTGAGACGTGACCGGGTCCGTGGTGGCACGCTGAGTGCTCAGGAGTGGCCGGGGAGTAGCCGAGGCCTTGTCATGGTCTGTGCCAAGCCTCTAAGTTGGCCGCTTGTGACGTGTCCTACAGCCAGTGGGGGAGCCCAGCCATGGCCGCAACCGGTCGGCACCGCCGATACCAGCCGAGCCGTATCAACCGCGCGTCCCTGACTGTCACGGCCGGCGGCGCGGGGATGGCGCTGCCGTTCATCGCCGCGGGTACGGCACACGCCGCCTCGGTCGATGTCTGGGAGAAGGTCGCGTCCTGCGAGTCGACCAACAACTGGCAGATCAACACCAATAACGGCTACTTCGGCGGGCTCCAGTTCACCCAGTCCACCTGGGAGGCGTACGGCGGCGGGAGCTACGCCCCGCGCGCCGACCTCGCGACCAGGGATCAGCAGATCGCCGTCGCGGAGAAGGTGCTCAAGGGGCAGGGCCCCGGGGCCTGGCCCGCCTGCTCGGTCCGCGCCGGACTGACCCGGGGCGGCGACGCGCCGGACATCACTCCGGACCAGGCCCGTGACGCCGCGAACGCGCCCCGTACGGCGACCGAGAAGACCAGCGGACCCATCCGCGCGAAGAGCGCGCCCGTCGCGCGCGAGAAGGCGTCGCCCACCTCCGTGCCGACGCAGCGCGACGGTTACACCGTCGCCCGTGGCGACTCGCTCTCCGAGATCGCCGTCGACGAGTCGGTCAAGGGCGGCTGGCAGCGGCTGTACGAGGAGAATCGCCGGCTCATCGGCAGCGACCCCGATCTGATCTTCCCGGGGCAGAAGCTCGTCCTGCACGTCCAGGCGCCGCCGAAGGGCAGCGCCCCCGCGCAGCCCAAGGCGCAGCCCGCCCCGGCCGAGAAGCCGAAGCAGACGGCGAAGCCCGTGGCCCAGCCCAAGCCCGCCGCCCCGGCGAAGCAGACGGAGAAGCCGAAGCAGGCCGAGCAGCCGAAGGAAGCCGAGAAGCCGAAGCAGGCCGAAAAGCCCAAGCAGGCCGAGAAGCCCCAGGAGACGGAGAAGCGCGAGCAGGCCAAGACGCCCGTCCGCGCCGAGAAGCCCAGAACGGCCGGGGCCACCGCCCCGGTCTCCGCCTCCACCGGCACCCAGTACCGCCAGTCCGGCTCCTGGGCCAGTGGCTACCACACGGGAGTGGACTTCCCGGTCCCCACCGGCACCTCGGTGAAGGCCGTCGCCGCCGGTCATGTGGTCTCGGCCGGCTGGGAGGGGTCGTACGGCTATCAGGTCGTCATCCGGCACGGAGACGGCAAGTACAGCCAGTACGCGCACCTCTCCGCGCTCAATGTGCGCGAGGGCCAGCAGGTCGGCAGCGGCCAGCGGATCGCGCGGTCAGGATCCACCGGCAACAGCACGGGACCACATCTCCACTTCGAGATGCGTACGGGGCCGGGGTACGGATCCGACATCGACCCCCTCGCCTACCTGCGGGAGCGCGGCGTCAGGATCTGACGGGGCCTCGGTGTCGTCCGGCGGCCGGTCCCAGGACGACGGCCGGGCCGCCGATGCCGCCTTCCCGTGCTGCCGTGCCTCCCGCGTCTGTACGGCGAGACGCTCCGTGGTGAGCAGGATCAGCCCGCCCGCCGCGACCACACCGGAGCCCAGCGCCAGGACCGTACCGAGCACGCCGTACCTGAACTGCTCGTCGAACAGCGTGAGTCCCACGGCCGCGGCCACCACCGGATTGACGACGGTCACCGTGGCCAGCGGCGCGGCCAGCCCGGCGCCCCGGTAGGCGGCCTGCGAGAGCAGCAGCCCGCAGGCCGCGAGAACCGCGATCACCACCAGGCTCGGCGCCTGTACGGTCGGCGCCTCCGAGGTCCAGTCCACGGCGACGGTCTTGGTGAAGACCGACGCGATACCGAACGCGGCACCGGCCGCGCCCGCCAGCACCATGCTCCGTACGACCCGGCGCCCCACCACCTGCGCGACCAGGAAGAGCAGCCCCACGGCGCCGAAGGTCGCCGCTGCCAGCACCAGCCGCTCCCCGCCGGCCAGCGACTGGGAGTCGGCGCCGTCCGTCAGCGCCAGCAGTCCGGCCAGCCCCACGGACGCCATGATCGCGCCCCGCCAGGCGGTGTGCCCGGCCCCGCGGCCGACGAAGAGCGCCGCCATCGGCAGCGCGAAGACGATGGTGAGCGCACCGAGCGGCTGGACCAGACTGAGCGGTCCGTACGCCAGCGCCACCACATGCAGCACCGCGCCCAGGCCGTTCAGCACCACGGCGGCCCACCAGACCCCGTTGTGCAGGGGTGCGTACGGGCGGTCGGCGGTGTCCGTCGCGACGCGTTCCTGGAGAATCGCCCCGGCGGCGTAGGCGACCGCCGAGACCAGCGACAACAGCACGGACAGCGCGAGTGCACTCATGGTGCCACGATCTCTTGTCGGCGTGATTTCGGCGTCGTCCTGGAGAGGTCATTCCGGCGTACTGCTCTCGTAGTACAAAGTGGGGCGGGATGTAGTCCTATGGATGTGGTGGGCGGGATATGGACCAGACGGACGGTACGGACCTGATAAGAGGCCGCGCCCATCGGCACGCGACGCCGCCCCACCCAGGCGCGCGGCCTCTAAGGCCGAAGACTTTGGCGCGAGTCGCCGCCGTGGGCGGATTCTTCGCCCTGCGTACGGGAACACCCCCCGCCGGCCACGTTCCGCTGGCCCGGGTGTACGCGGGCGACACCGCGCCGCTCACCGCCCGCGTCGACAAGGTCGCCGCCCGGCTGCGCGCCCCCGAGCGCAGGATCGGCGCCTCCGTGGCGCAGCTCGGCCTGGCCGCCCGGCTCTGGTCGATCGCCCTGGGCTGCGCCGTACTGGCGGACGCGGTCCCCGATCTGGATCCGCGCCGCCTGCACTGGGACCCGGAGATGACCTCACCGGACGACCTCCTGTTGACCGGCCCGCGCGCGCTGCCCGGCACCGCCGAGGCCGTCCGCGAGGTGGTGCAGTACGGCCATCTCGTCCCGCTCGCCGAGGCCCTGCGGCGCGACGGCCGGATCTCGCTCCGGCTGCTGTGGGGAAACGCGGGCTCCGCGCTGGCCGGAGCCGTACGGGAACTGACCGTCTGGGGAGAGGGAAACGGCAGGCCGGAGGTGGCGGAACGGGCCGGGGCGCTGGCCGCCGAGCTGTTCGCCCACCCGGACCTGCGCGCCACCGGCGGTGCGCCGGCCGGATCGTTCCGCCGGCGCAGCTGCTGTCTCTACTACCGCTGCCCGACGGGCGGGCTGTGCGGGGACTGCGTCTTCGACCGGCCTCCGCGGCGGTCTTCCGCACGGAGGGTTTCCGGGTGACCATGACAGGGCTGCGATCGCCGGGCGAGAACGGGGGGATGGCGTGAGGCTCGGGCTGCTCACCCGCGAGTATCCGCCGGACGTCCACGGCGGTGCCGGCGTCCATGTGGAGCTCCTGGCACGGGAGTTGCGCTCCCTGACCGAGCTCGAAGTGCACTGCTGGGGCGACGGCGACACGGAGCCCGCGGCCGGGGTGGTACGCCACCGGGCCGCCGCCGGACTCGACGGAGCCCATGACGCGCTGCGCACCCTCTCGGTGGATCTGGCGATGGCCGCCGCCCTGGAGGGCCGCGACCTGGTCCACTCCCACACCTGGTACGCCAATCTCGCCGGCCATGTCGCCAAGCTGCTGTACGGCATCCCGCATGTGATGACCGTGCACTCCCTGGAGCCGCCGCGCTCCTGGAAGGCCGAGCAGCTCGGCGGCGGTTACGCCCTCTCCGGTTGGGCCGAACGCACGGCCGTCGAGGGCGCGGACGCCGTCATCGCCGTCTCCCGGGGCATGCGTGACGACCTCCTCGCCCGCTATCCCTCGCTCGACCCGGACAGGGTGCGGGTCGTCCACAACGGCATCGACACCCGCCTCTACCGCCCGGACCGGGGGACCGCCGTACTGGACCGGATCGGCATCGACCCCGACCGCCCCTTCGTACTCTTCGTCGGTCGTATCACCCGCCAGAAGGGCGTCCCGCATCTGCTGCGTGCCGCCCGAGCCCTCGACCCCGGCGCCCAGCTGGTGCTGTGCGCGGGCGCCCCGGACACCCCCGAGATCGGCGCGGAGTTCCGTGAGCTGGTCGAGGAACTGGGGCGGACGCGCGACGGTGTGCACTGGATCCCGGAGCTGCTGCCGCGCTCCGAGGTGGTCCAACTCCTCACCCACGCGACGGTGTTCGCCTGCCCCTCGGTGTACGAGCCGCTCGGCGTCGTCAGTCTGGAGGCGATGGCGTGCGGAACGGCCGTGGTCGCCTCGGCGGTCGGTGGAATCCCCGAGGTCGTCGACGACGGGGGTACGGGCCTGCTCGTGCCGTACGACGAACGCCACCCGGAGGCCTTCGAGTCGGGTCTCACCGAAGCGCTCAACCGCGTGCTCGACGATCCGGAGTCGGCGGCCAGGATGGGAGCGGCGGGCCGGCGGCGCGCGGTGCGGGAGTTCGGCTGGGACCAGGTGGCCCGCCGTACGTACGCGGTGTACGAGGAGCTGCTCACGTCCGCGCGGGGGTCCTGAATGCCCGGCTGCGCACAGCGGCCGCCGCGGGGAGGACCCTACGGTCGTCCCCGGTAGGACGGTGAAGCCCCCGGTATCTCCGCGGATGAGAGGTCGGAAGCTTTCCCAGGTTGGATGCCCTCTCGTCGGCGTACCGTTTACTGCGTGAGCAAGAAACTGGGATCGACACTACGTCGCCTTCGGAAGTTGTCCGACCTGACGCAAGAGCAACTGTCGGAACGATCCGCTGTGTCGGTCGACGTGATCCGCCACCTCGAACAGGGTCGGAAGAAGTCGGCTCTGCTACCCACACTTCACGCACTCGCTGACGCGTTGGGGGTCGAGCTGACCACGCTCCTGGGCGACCCCCCGGGCGCTCCGTCAACCGGCGAAGGGGATTCTCCCGCACTCGTCGCAGTGCGCCGTGCGATCACCCCACCACTCTTTTCAGCGCTACCGGACCCGTCCGAAGCCGAGGGGCTGTCCGTGTCTGTCCTGCGTGATCAGATCGCGGACGCGTGGTCGGACTACCATGCGGCAGAGTTCGACAGCCTGATGAAGTCGTTCCCGGGCATCGTCATGGATGCCCGCCGGCTCGTGGCCGCGGATCTGGCAGGCGCCCAGGCAGCACTCGGAAAGGTGCTCCAGCTCGGCGGACATCTCGCCGTGAGGCTGGGGAAGACCGATCTCGCACTCATGAGCCTCGAACGGGCGATAGCTGCGGCCGACGCGTCCTCCGACCCACTGCTGACTCCCATGATCTGTAACAGCGTGGCGTGGGCCTATCAGCGTCAGAACCGGCTGGACGACGCCACAGCCGTAGCGTTGCACGCTGCCGCCCGGGTAGAACGGGACCATCTTGGCACCGCGGAGGGGGTGCGTGTCTGGGGAGGGCTTCTGATGTCCGCTGCGACGAGCTTTGCTCGACGGGGCGATTACGACCGTGCCGACGAGATGATGCGCACTGCGGAGAAGGCCGCCGAACGCGTCGCCAAGTTGCCGGCCGAAGAAGACACGCGGATGGTGAGCGTCTTCAGTAAGTCGTCCGTGCGGATCGAACGCGTGCGTCTGGCAGTTCAGTTCGGACATCCGGAAGAGGCTCTCCGGTTGTCGAAGGGAATGCGGCTGGCGAAAGACACGCCCCCGTCGTGGCGCACGTGGCTGCTTCTCGACGTCGCACGCGCACACACGGATGTCGGAGACGCGGAGGGGGCGGTGCGCACGCTCAAAGCGCTCCGGAGAGTGACGCCTACGTGGATGCAGCATCACACTCTTGCCGTTGCCATCGTCGAGGACTTGTGGGCCCTGCCCAACCACCCCGAGGGACTGCGCTCCCTCGCGGAGTTTCTCGGGGTGGCCGATTAGCGTGACAAAACTAGGGTGCTGCATCCCTGGGGCTTTGGACTGACAGCGGAAACACTCGTCGCATCAAACCCCACGGCGGAGGTGCGGCGCATGCGTGACACACGATCGGTCCCGGGGGTGGGGAGCGGCCCTCGAACCCGACGGGAGAGCTGCTTCCGCCGCGCGGACCATAACGCTTGGAGTGCAGACCGCGTACAACGCATGGATCAAGCACACGCAGGGATGCAACGGCTGCCGAACGAACGGCGTCGACTGCGGAGAGGCGCGGGACCTCCGGGCCGCGTGGCGGAGCGCCAAGGAACTGGCGTCGTGACCACGACCATGACCATCTCCGTCTACCGTCTGAGTCCGGGCGGCGTGCGGACGACCGTCGTACCCCGCTACACCGTCCACCCCGCGAAAACGCGAGACAACAACCTGTCCGCTCTGTGGCCTCGGCCTCGGTGCGACTGCCCGATCCACCGGGAAGACACCGACGACCCGCGACCTCACACGGTGAAACAGTGAGGCACCGCGCCAAGGACGCGTACAAGACGCTCGCCGCGTGCTGTGCGGGCGTGTGGCTGCTGATGGCGGCGCTCGTCGCGCAGACTCCGTGCCCCGCGTCCCCCGCGCGGAGCGCGGAACGGGACAGGGCCGGCGCGGGTCACGGCCGTCGGCCCTGTCCCCGTCGCTGTCCTTGTCCTTGTCCTTGTCACAGCATCCGGCGTCTGCGGCCCAGCCAGGTCTGCGCGATCACCACCACCGCGAGGAACGCCCCGCTGACCACCTGCTGGTACGCGGAGTCGAGCGAGCCGATCTGGTTGATCACGTTCTGGATGACCTTCAGCAGCAGTACGCCGACGAGCGAGCCGCTGATGAAGCCGAAGCCACCGGTCAGCAGCGTGCCGCCGATGACGACGGCCGAGATCGCCTCCAGCTCCATTCCCGCACCGAGGATGGTCACCCCCGACACCAGCCACGCCGCGTTGAGCGCGCCGGCCAGGCCCGCGCAGAGGCCGGAGAGGGTGTAGACGGCGATCTTCGTACGGGCCACCGGCGCGCCCATCAGCGCCGCCGCGTCCTCGTTGCCGCCCACCGCGTACACATACTGCCCGAAGCGGCTGCGGCGCAGCGCGATCGCGCCCAGGACGAAGAGCGCCACGGTGATCCATACCGGCAGGCCGATCCCGAGCAGTTTGTCCTGGCCGAGGCGGGCGAAGAAGGACCGCTCGTCCACCAGGTAGGTCTTCGAGCCCTCGTCGGTGACCGACAGCAGGACTCCGCGCGCCAGCAGCATCGCGGCCAGCGTCACGATGAACGGCGCCAGCCGGGCCCGTGCGATCAGCAACCCGTTGACCAGGCCGATCAGTCCGCACACCGCGAGTGGCAGCAGCAGGGCGACCGCCGTTCCGTACTGCGAGCCCCACGCGGCGAGCACCCCGCCGAGCGCGAACAGCGAGCCCACCGAGAGATCGATCCCGCCGGTGATGATGACGAAGGTCATGCCGAGGGCGACCACGGCGAGGAAGGCAGAAGAGACCGCCATGTTCTCCAGGTTGTCGCCCGTCAGGAAGGTGTCGAAGCCGATCGAGGCGGCGACGGCCACCAGGACGAGGGTGACGAGCGCGCCGTGCTGCTGGGCGAGCGCGCTGAGGCGTTCGGCCCGGCTCGCGCCGAGCGGTTCCTCCTCCAGCGGCGGGAGGCCCTGCTCCCTGGGTCCGGTCCCGGTCCGCACAGTGGTCACCGCTTCCCCCGTTCCCGTGCCGCGTAGACCGCGAGCACGATCACCACGGCCTGCGCGATCTGCGTCCAGGACGGCGGCAGATCGTGCTTGATGAGCGTGGCGGTCAGCAACTGGATGAGTACGGCGCCCGCCACCGTGCCGCCGATCCTGATCCGGCCTCCGCTCAGCGGTGTACCGCCCACCACCACCGCGGTGATCGCGGACAGTTCCATCAGGGTTCCGAGTGACGTCGGGTCACTCGCCTGGAGCCGCGCCGTGGCCAGTACACCGGCGATCGCGGCGAGCACACCCGAGCAGATGTAGACGATGATCAGCACCCTGCGCACCGGGAGACCGGCGAGCTTCGCCGCCGGCCGGCTGTCGCCGATCGCGAGCAGCTGCCGGCCGAAGGTCGTGCGCCGTACGGTGAAGGCGACGGCGAGCGCCAGCACGGCCGCGATCAGCACCAGATAGGGGATGCCGAGCAGATCGCCGGAGCCCAGCGAGGCCATCGCCGGGTCCCGTACGTCCTTGAGCTGGGGGAGCAGCACCAGCGCGATGCCGCGCCCCGCGACCATCAGCGCCAGGGTCGCCACGATCGGCTGCACCCCGATGAACGCGATCAGCGAGCCATTGGCGAGTCCCACGACGGCCCCGCCGATGACCGCCACGATCAGCGCGATCCACGGCCCGTACCCCAGATAGAGGGAGAGCAGGGACGTCGACAGCGCCATCACCGAGCCGACGGAGAGATCCACCCCCTCGCTGCCGATGGCCAGCGCCATGCCGAGCGCCACGATCAGGACGGGCGCGACCTGTACGGCCTGAGTACGGAAGTTCTCCGCGGACAGGAAGTGCGGGGTGAAGAGGACGTTGGCCAGCAGCAGTACGGCCACGCCGGCGTATACGCCGTACTCCTGGAGGAGCGCCAGCAGCCGTGCGCGGTCGAGCGGTACGCGCCTGGGCGCCGCCAGGTCAGTCATCGCGGGCTCCCCCCTGCGAGGCGATGGCGTGCAGCAGCCGGTCCTCCGTCACCTCGGTCCCGGTCAGCTCCGCGACCACGGCGCCGTCCTTGAGGACCACGACGCGGTCGGATCCCTCGATCAGTTCCTCCATGTCGGACGAGATCAGCAGCACCCCGAGCCCCTCGCCGGCGAGCTCGTCGATCAGCCGCTGCACCTCGGCCTTGGCCCCGACGTCGATGCCCCGGGTCGGCTCGTCCAGCAGCAGGACCTTGGGCCGCATCGCGAGCCAGCGAGCGAGGAGCACCTTCTGCTGATTGCCCCCGGACAGTTCACCGACCTTCTGGTGCGGCCCCGACGCCTTGATCCGCAGCCGCTTCATAAAGGTGTCCACCACCCGGTCGATCCGGGCGTCGTCGACCAGACCGAAGCGGGAGAGCCCCGGCAGCGCGGCCAAGGCGATGTTCTCCCGTACGGACAGTCCGGGAACGATGCCCTCGGCCTTGCGGTCCTCGGGCAGCAGACTGATGCCCGCCCGGATCGCGGCGGGCGTGGAGCCGGTACGCACCGGCTGCCCGGCCACCAGCACCCGGCCCGAGTCGGGCGGCAGCGCCCCGGCGATGGCCTTCGCGGTCTCGCTGCGGCCCGAACCGAGCAGCCCGCCGAGCCCCACCACCTCACCGGGACGCACTCGCACCGACACTCCGTCCAGGTGGTGACGTACCGTCAAGTCCATTGCCTCAAGGACGGGTTCGGTACCGGTGTCATGGCCGCCGGTGAACTTGGTAAGGCCCTCGCCACGCACCTCGCTCATCTCACGACCCAGCATCAGCGACACCAGCGTCAGCCGGTCGAGTTCCGCGATCGGACCCGTGTGGACCCGCTTGCCGTCCCGCAGAACGGTGACCGTGTCGCAGACCTCGTAGAGCTCGTCCAGCCGGTGGCTGACGTAGACCACCGCGATCCCGCGCTCCTTGAGCATCCTGATCACACCGAACAGGGTGCGGACCTCGCGCGGTTCGAGCGAGGAGGTGGGCTCGTCCATGATGACCACCCGCGCGTCGACCGAGACGGCCCGCGCCAGCGCCACCATCTGCTGGGCGCCGACGCCGAGCGTGCGCAGGGGCCGCCGTACGTCGACGCGCAGCCCGAGCGCCCGTAGCGCCTCGTCCGCCTCCCGGTGCATCCGGCCGAAGTCGATCAGCCCGAGCCCGCCGCGGGGCTCGCGCCCCAGGAAGAGATTGCGGGCCACGCTCATCAGCGGGACGAGATTGACCTCCTGGTAGATGGTGGAGATCCCGGCGTGCTGCGCCTCCAGCGGGGTGGCGAAGCGCACCGGCTCGCCCCGGAAGAGGATCTCGCCCTCGTCCGGCCGGTACACCCCCGTGAGCAGCTTGATGAGGGTGGACTTGCCGGCGCCGTTCTCACCGATCAGCGCGTGGACCTCGCCGGGCCCGATGGCGAAGTCCACGCCGTCCAGGGCCCGCGCGCCGGGGAAGGTCTTCGACAGGCCGGTCACCGACAGCACGTCAGTAGGCCTTGCCCAGGTCGGACGTGGCGTTCGCCTCGGTGTAGGCGCTGTCCTGGATGACGATGTCCTGGGCGACCTCCTCGCCCTTGGTGAACGTGTCGAGGGTCTGGAAGGCCAGCGGCCCGAAGCGCGGGTTGGACTCGATGACCCCGGAGATCCAGCCGTCCACGATGCCCTGCACGGCGTTGCGGGTGCCGTCGACCGTCACGATCTTGACGTCCCCCGCCTTCTTGCCCGCGCTCTTCAGGGCGTTGACGGCGCCGAGGCCCATCTCGTCGTTCTCGGCGTAGATCCCGGTGATGTCCGGGTTCGACTGGATGAGCTGCTCGGTGACCTGCTGGCCCTTCTCCCGCGCGAACTCACCCGTCTGCTCGAACACCACTTCCAGGCCGGGGGCCTTGGCCGCGATCTGGTCCTTGAACCCCTTCGTACGCTCGGTGGTGACGTTGTTTCCGGCCGCTCCGAGCAGAATCGCGACCTTGCCCTTGCCCCCGGTCGCCTCGATCATGCGGTCCGCGGCGCGCTTGCCCTGCTCGATGAAGTCCGAGCCGATGAAGCTCACATAGTCCTTGCAGGCGGTCGCGTTGATCTTCCGGTCGATGGTGACGATCGGGATCTTCTTGGCTGCCGCCGTGCGCAGCACCGGGCCCCAGCCGTCGGAGTTCAGCGGGGCGATCACCAGCAGGTCCGCGCCCTTGGCGATCAGGTCCTGGACATCGCTGATCTGCTTGGAGAACTGCGTCTGGGCGTTGGCGGTGAGGAGCTTGATACCGCGCTTCTCCGCCTCGGCCTTGATGGAGGCGGTCTCCGCGATCCGGAAGGGGTTGGCCTCCTTCTCGGACTGGGAGAAGCCGACGGTCGCGCCGGAGAGATCCATCTTCTCGCCGCCGAACCGCTCGACGGTGCAGGTCTCGGAGCTTCCGGCGCTGGGCGAGGCGACCACCTGGCCCGCGTCCGCCCCGGCGGAGGCGCTCTTGTCGCCGGAGGCGTCGTCCTCGGACTTCGCGCAGCCGGTGAGCGCGAGCGTGGCGGCCAGGCTCGCGGCCAGAACGGTCGTGGTGGTGGTGGTGCGGCGGACGGCGGAAGGCTTCATGGCGGAACCCCATCTCGGCGCGGCCCCGGCGCGCAGGGCGCTCACGGGAGGTCAACTCGTACAGAGGTGCTGTGCGTTGAGATCGTTCGGAAGGGTTTTTACATCGTTGTACGGAGCCTGTAAACCCTTCGCGCGATAACGGCGGAGAACACCCGGAGCGCCGCGGTCACCCCCGGCCGACCGTGCTCTCCCGCTCCACCAGCCGGAAATCGGCCCGGAGTTCACGTGCGCGCGTGCTCCCGGGGGGCCTGGCCCCACCTGGAGCCTCTTGGTCATCGGCGGTGCTCGCCGTCTCCCCCCGGACAGGACCTAGCCGCTCCACCAGCGACTGCACGGCGAGCCGGGCGATGGTCTGCTTGTCGGGCGAGATCGTGGTCAATGTCACCGTGCCGTAGCGGCCCTCGGTGATGTCGTCGAAGCCCACCACCGCGACATCCTCGGGAACCCGCAGCCCGCGCTCCGACAGCACCCGCATCGCGCCGATGGCGATCAGGTCGTTGTACGCGAAGACCGCGTCCGGCAGCGCCCCGGAGTCCAGCAGGCGTGCCATCGCCGCGGCGCCGTCCGGGTGGTCCCACCCCCCGGTCGGGGCGATCATCGAGTCCGGCGCGGGCAGCCCGGCCTCGGTCAACTCCGCGCGCCAGCCGCGCAGCCGGAGATGCGAGGGTTCATTGACCCGGTCGGTCCGCGCGCCCAGGAAGGCGATCCTCGACCGGCCCACGGCGAGCAGATGCCGTATCGCGGTCCTGGCGGCCGCGACATTGTCGATCGCGATGTGGTCGTACGGCAGGTCGTACTCCCGCTCGCCGAGCAGTACGAGCGGCGCGTCGTGGTCGCGGCCGAGCAGATCCTCCCGTTCCAGCTCGATGGGGCTCAGGATCAGTCCGTCGATGACCTGCGCCCGGAACCCCTGGCTGACCAGGATCTCCTGTTCCCGGCGGCCCCCGGTGTGGTCGAGCAGCACGGTGTACTCGTGCTCGGCGGCCACGTCGATGACCGCGCCCGCCAGTTCGGCGAAGTACGGGTTGCCCAGCTCGGGCACCGCCAGCGCCAGGATTCCCGTACGGCCCTTGCGCAAATGACGGGCCGTCAGATTCGGCCGGTAGCCCAGCTCGTCTATCGCCCGCTGCACCTTGGCCCGCATCGCCGGGGTGACATGACGGTAGTTGTTGACCACATTCGAGACGGTCTTGATGGAGACGCCCGCTCGTTCCGCGACGTCCTTGAGGCTGACGGACACCCGCACTTCCCCTCCGGGGCGGGCCCGCGGGCCCGCCCCCTGCCCTGTTCGTACATCGATGGATATGGCGCCGGCCCGCACTCTGTCGTGACCCTGGACAGCGGGCGGAACGGCATGTTGTCATGCCAACTGCCGTTCCTTCCAACGTTGTACAGACTGTCGCAACGAGCCGCCACCCCAGTGTCCCTCCCGGCGGTGTCCTCCCGTCACGACGTCCGGCACGCACCCGACGCCGTTCCCCGACGGGCGGACACCACCGGTCGGGGGCGCTGGCCACAAGGAGGACATGTGCGCATCCGAAGAAAACTGGCTCTCCTGCTCGCCGTCGTTCTGGGCTTCGCGGGACTCACCGCGGTCCCCGCGGCCTCGGCCGCCGACGACACGGTCGAGGCCCATGGGCTCAAGGGTGAGTACTACACCCAGTCCGCCCCCGGAGCCTTCGACTTCCATGAACTCAAGGCCACCGGGTTCGACCCGTCCATCGACTTCGCCACTCTGGAACCGAGGCTGACGGCCGCCACCGGGCGGGCCGACGACGTCACCGTGCGCTGGACCGGAAAAATCGTTCCGGCCACCACCGGCGCGCACACCTTCTCGATGATCGGCGACAACGGATTCCGGCTCTGGATCGACGGCCGGCTCGCCATCGACCACTGGGTCGACGACTGGGAGAAGGAGCAGACCTCCCCGCCCGTCGAGCTCACCGCGGACCGGGCCTACAACATCAAGGTGGAGTACTTCGAGCACTACGGGGGTTCCAACCTCCACCTGCGGTGGACCGAGCCCGGCGGCGGCAAGCGTCCGGTGCCCCAGTCCGCGTTCCGGCTGCCCGACGGCTTCGCGTACGACGGCGCCACCTCCGCCACCGTGCTGCCGGACGGCCGCACCCTGCGGCTCGACTTCGTCCAGGAGCTCGCCGCCCCGCCCGCCGGCCTCGTCTCCCATCTCAGCGCGATCATCGGCGGCGCGGCCTGGCCGCTGGGGAGCGTGCGGAGCGACCCCAAGGACGCCAGGCGGCTGCTGGTCACCCTGAAGGAACCCGTCGTCGGCAAGGGCGGCTCCGCCGATCTGCGCTACGACGGCGCGGGCGGGCTCGCCGCCCAGCAGGGCAAGCCGGTCGCGGCCTTCTGGAGCAGCGGGCCCAACACCTCGGAGTACCAGCTCTCCACCCCCTGGGCCAAGGAGGTGGGCCCCGGGAACGCGCTCCCCGAGTACCCCCGGCCGCAGCTGACCCGCGACGCGTGGCAGAACCTCAACGGACAGTGGCAGTTCGCCGCCGCCGAGAAGGGCGAGCGCCCGCCGGTCGGCACCACACTGCGCGAGCGGATCCTCGTCCCGTACCCCGTGGAATCACAGCTCTCCGGGATCGAACGGCACGAGGACCGGATGTGGTACCGCCGCACCTTCACCGTGCCGCCGAACTGGCGGGTAGGCCAGGACAAGCGGCTGAACCTCAACTTCGACGCCGTCGACTGGCAGTCCGAGGTGTACGTCAACGGCACCAAGGTGACCGAGCACAAGGGCGGTTACGACCGGTTCAGCGTCGATGTCACCGACGCGCTCAAGCCCGGCCGCACCCAGGAGCTGATCGTCGGCGTCTACGACCCGACCGATGCCGCGGACGGCGAGAACCCGCCCGTCGGCAAGCAGCGCCTGGACCCGAGCGGCATCTGGTACACCCCCTCCTCCGGTATCTGGCAGACCGTCTGGATGGAACCGGTCGCCGCCGACCATGTCGGCTCGCTGGGGCTCACCCCCGATGTCGCGGCCGAGAAGCTCGCGGTCGAGGTACGCGGGATACGGGACGGTGTGCCGGTCACGGCCACCGCGTACGACGGAAAGCGCACGGTCGGCACGGTCACCGGCCGCACCGGAAGCACGCTGAGCGTGCCGGTCCGCGACCCGCGTCTGTGGTCGCCGGACGATCCCCATCTCTACCGGCTGGAAGTGACGGCCGGCAAGGACAAGGTCGGCAGCTACTTCGGGATGCGCTCCCTCACGGTCGAGAAGGTCGACGGCGTGCCGCGCACGGTGCTCAACGGCAAGCCGACCTTCCTGATGGCCACACTCGACCAGGGCTTCTGGCCCGACGGGCTGCACACCGCGCCGACCGACGAGGCGCTCGCGTACGACCTCAAGAAGCACAAGCAGCTCGGCTTCAACTCCGTACGCAAACACATCAAGGTCGAGCCGGACCGGTGGTTCTACTGGGCGGACCGGCTCGGACTGCTGGTCTGGCAGGACATGCCGGCGATGAACACGATCACGCCGAACGCCGCGTCCCGCGCCCAGTACGAACACGAGATGAAGGAGATGATCGACCAGCACAGCAGCAGCCCCTCGGTGGTCATGTGGGTCACCTTCAACGAGGGCTGGGGCCAGTACGACCAGGCGCGGATCGCCGACCAGGCCAAGGCGTGGGACCCGAGCCGGCTGGTCAACAACATGAGCGGGGTCAACTGCTGCGGCGCGGTGGACGGCGGCAACGGCGACATCGCCGACGCCCACGGCTATCCGAGCCCGCAACTGCCCGCGCCCGACGGGAAACGGGCGCTGGTCAGCGGGGAGTACGGCGGACTGGGGCTGGCGGTGCCCGGCCACGCCTGGCCGGTGCAGCACACCTATGTGGGTGTCGACCAGGCCGCGTACACCGACGAGTATCTGGCCCAGCTCGGCAATGTGCGCAAGCTCGCCTGCCAGGGGAGCAATGGCGCGGTCTACACCCAGATCACCGATGTGGAGGGCGAGCTGAACGGACTGCTCACCTACGACCGCAAGGTGATGAAGCCCGATGTCAAGCGGCTCAAGGCGGCGCATGACGCGCTGATCCGTGACGCCTCCGACCCGGCGTCGATGGAGTGCGCCACCTCCTGATCCGCCCCCGGCCCCGGTCCGCCCGCATGCCGGGCGGGCCGGGGCTCAGGCACGTCGCACGCCGCGGCTCCTGAACACCGGGCTCCATGAACACCGGGCTCCATGAACACCGTGTGACCTCGGGAATAGGCTGGCCGGTGATCCACCTTGAACCAGCTGTTGCCCAGTCCGACGTAGGCGGCGGCAACGGAAGCCAGCGGCCAGAACGAGGAGCCCCGATGCCCAAGGCCACGTCCAAGGCGTATGTCTTCACCCGGCACGGCGGTCCGGAGGTGGAGACCTTCGTCGACCGGCCGACGCCGAGCCCCGGCCCCGGCCAGCTGCTGGTGGCCGTACGCGCGGCGGGCGTGAACCCCGTCGACTGGAAGCTGCGCGACGGCTACCGCCGCCCCGGCTCGCCGCCCGCCTCGCCGCCCGAGGCGCTGGGCAGTGAGGCCGCCGGTGTGGTCGAGGAGATCGGCGCGGGCGTCGAGGGCTTCGCCGTGGGTGACGCGGTCTTCGGCTCCACCCTCACCGGCGGATACGCCGAGTACACCCTGCTGCCGGTCGGGATCACCGCGCACAAGCCGGACGCGCTGTCGTTCACGGACGCGGCCGTACTGCCGGTCGCGGCGGCGACCGCGTACGACGCCGTACGCCAGGCCGATCTGCCGCCCGGCGCCACCCTGCTGGTCACCGGCGCCGGCGGGGGTGTGGGGGTGGCGGCCGTCCAGCTCGCGCGCGGCTCCGGCCTGCGGGTCATCGGCACCGCGAGCGCGGGCAAGAAGGAGTTCGTCGAGTCCCTGGGCGCCGTCCATGTGCCGCCGGGACCCGGCCTCGCCGCGCGCGTACGGGACGTGGCGCCCGACGGTGTCGACGCCGTCCTCGACCTCGTCGGCGGCGACGATCTCAGGGCCGCGGCCGAGCTGCTGGTGGACCGTACGAAACTGCTCAGCGTGGCGGACAAGGCGACGGTTCCCCAGCTCGGCGGGGCGGCGGTCGTACGGCAGCGGACGGCCGCGGTCCTCGACGAGGTCGCGAAGCTCGTGGTGAGCGGCGCCCTGCGGCCGTTCGTGACCCGGACCTTCCCGCTGGAGCGCGCGGCCGAGGCGCTGCGCACGGTCGAGGCGGGGCACGTGCGGGGAAAGATCGTGATCGAGGTCGGCGCATGAGCGGCACGCCCGGGTCCATATCCCGCACGCCCGCGCCCCGTGCGCCGGAGCCGTCCCCGGTCGTGTCGGGCCATCCGCTGGACCATCCCGCGCTGGCCTCGCTCACCGGACCGCACGCGCACTTCGCCGAGCGGCGCGGCCGGCTGCTGCGCTATCCGCCCGACGTCTCGCCGTGGCTCGCGCTGCCGGACGCCCCCGACGCCGAGGACTGGGCCGACGCCGCCGCGCTCGCGGGCCCCGGCGGATCCCTGTCGCTCGCGGGCTTCCTGGTTCCGCCGCCCGACGACTGGGAGGTCACCTTCAGCGCCGACGGAGTGCAGCTCGTCGGCACGGACATCAGGACCGCTCCGGACGAGGAAGCCGTCCTGCTCGGTCCCGCCGATGTGCCGGAGATCCTCGACCTGGTCGAGCGCACCCAGCCGGGCCCGTTCCTGGCGCGCACCATCGAGATGGGCACGTATCTCGGCATCCGCCGCGAAGGGGCGCTGGCGGCGATGGCGGGGGAGCGGCTGCACCCGCCGGGCTGGACGGAGATCAGCGCCGTCTGCACCGACCCCGCGTTCCGCGGCCAGGGCCTGGCGGCCCGCCTCGTCCTCGCCGTCGCCGACTCGATCCGCGCCCGCGGTGAGCAGCCGTTCCTGCACGCGGCGGCGTCCAACACCAACGCCATCCGGCTGTACGAGAACCTCGGCTTCCGGCTGCGCCGGACGACGAGGTTCCTCGGGGTCCGGGTCCCGGCCGGTGAGTCCCGAAGCGTCCGGGCCGGAGCCGGGACCGGCTAAGATGGTGGGATTTTGTTGGCCCCCGGCGCGTCGGTATGCTCCTGACCTGCGGGGATGGTCGCAATAGCCATGAAAAGCCCCATCGGGGACTCCGGCGTACGAGTGACCCCGGTGTACGAGTGATCGAGGAACGGCAACAGCGATGACGGTGACAGAGGACAGCCCGGCGTACGGCGACAGCCGGCCGTACGCCGAGAGCCCGGTGCATGCCGAGAGCCAGGAGTACGGTCCCGGCATCGACCCCGAGCGCCTGGCCGTCTGTCTGGCCGTGCTCGACGAACTCGACAAGCTGGATGTCGACCACCCCGACGCGATCGCGGTCCGGCGGGCCACCGCCGGCGTCTACCGGACCGTCAAGCAGCGCCGTCGCCAGGAGCGCAGGGCCGCCAAGACCGCCCATGACAAGTCCGTCACCGAGGCCACCGCCACCGGCTCCGCCGAGCGCATCGACGACGAGACCCAGGGCCTGCTGCCCTCCTCCTCGGTCAGCGGCGAGATCGCGGGCATACTCCGGCGCCCCCGCTCCTGCTACATCTGCAAGACCCGCTACACCGAGGTCGACGCCTTCTACCACCAGCTCTGCCAGTCGTGCGCCGCCGAGAACCGGGCCCGCCGTGACGCCCGTACGGACCTCACCGGACGGCGCGCGCTGCTCACCGGCGGCCGGGCGAAGATCGGTATGTACATCGCGCTGCGGCTGCTGCGCGACGGCGCCCACACCACCATCACCACCCGCTTCCCGGGCGACGCCGTCCGCCGCTTCAAGGCGATGCCGGACAGTGACGAGTGGATCCACCGCCTCAAGATCGTCGGCATCGATCTGCGGGATCCCGCGCAGGTCGTCGCCCTCGCCGACTCCGTCGCCGCCGAGGGCCCGCTGGACATCCTGATCAACAACGCCGCGCAGACGGTACGCCGCTCTCCGCAGGCGTACAGCGAACTGCTGGCGGCCGAGTCCGCGCCGCTGCCCGCGGGCGAACTCCCGGCCTCCCAGGTCATCGGGGCGTTCGGCAGCGGTGCCCAGGCCGTACTGCCCGCCGTCGGCGCCGAGGCGCTGAGCGCCTCCGATGTCACCGGGCTCGCGCTCGTCGGCGGCTCCGCGACGCTCGCCAGGATCGAGGCGGGCACGGCGATCGACGCCGGGGGCCTGGTGCCCGACCTGCACGACACCAACAGCTGGGTCCAGACGGTCTCCGAGGTCGACGCGGTCGAACTGCTCGAAGTCCAGTTGTGCAATTCCACCGCGCCCTTCATCCTGATCAGCAGGCTGCGTCCCGCGATGGCCGCGGCCGAGGCGGCCCGTGCCTACGTGGTGAACGTCTCCGCGATGGAGGGAGTCTTCAGCCGTGGTTACAAGGGCGCGGGTCATCCCCACACCAACATGGCCAAGGCCGCGCTGAACATGCTGACCCGTACCAGCGCCCAGGAGATGTTCGAGAGCGACGGCATCCTGATGACCGCCGTCGACACGGGATGGATCACCGACGAGCGCCCGCATCCGGACAAGATGCGGCTGGCCGACGAGGGTTTCCACGCCCCGCTCGACCTGATCGACGGCGCGGCCCGGGTGTATGACCCGATCGTGCGGGGCGAGAGTGGCGAGGATCTGTACGGCTGCTTCCTCAAGGACTACGCGCCCGCCGACTGGTAAACCGCGAACGGCTGCCGGTGGACTCATAGCCCGTCAGATCACCACTCGGCCCAGCGGCCGTGGGCCGAGTGGCCGGAATTTCACTCGAATGCCAGCCCTATCGAGCGGGTTGGCGCTCATATGGTTACTCTGGTGCGAACGGACGGCCAATCAGGGGATACACCATCCCCACGGCTGTGCTGGGACAGGCCCACCACCAGGGCGCGGTCCCGTCCGACAACGGCGCCACCGCGACGGAAACGTGTCCTGTCCCAGAGTTACGCGACACAGAGGAGTGCGCGGTGACACCAGATCTCACAAAACACGAGCAGCGCCCGGCGGAGTACGTCGAGCGGACCCGTCGGCCCGAGAAGAAACTCGGAAATCTCGAAGTGTGGGCCAGGTCGGCTCCGATCAGACTGGCCGGCTACGAGGACGACCTCGCGGAGCCGCACATCCTGCCCGGTATCGACTGACCCACCAGACCGACTGACCCACCGAATCGACCGACCGATCGCTGTACGTCCCGTACCCCCCCGCAACGGCCGGGGTACGGGACGACGCGTGGCACTCCGACGACGACACCGACTCCAGGTGCCGGCGGTGAGGCGGCCCGGCAGTGAACCGGCCCGGCGTGCGGCCGAGCCGTTTGGCGTACCAGCTCCGGAGGACCGGTACCGGCGGGCCCTCGAGCCGGGTGTGCCGGCGGCCGGCCCGCCGGCACACGACGGCGTGCTGGCCATCTCCACCGGGCTGACCTGCGCGGACATCCCTCATCCCGCCCCGGACGTGAACGTGTTCAAGCGTTGCGAACGAGCGCGTGCCGCCGCCTGAACGCGTTCAAGTCCCAGGCCTGTCGTCCCTGTTCCCGCTTGCGGAGTGGGGAGGGATCCGGCACACATAAGGGGACATCCATGGAGGAAGAGTCGGGAGATTCTGGTGCGCTCACCCCACCGTCGTCGGTATGTCGCGTTCGCCGTGCTGTCCGCGGGGATTCTGATCACGGCCGGCTGTGGTGGGGACGAGGGTGGCGAGGATGTGGCGGGCGCCGAGGAGTTGCTGCTCCAGCCGGCCGCCGATCCGGGCCCCGATCCGTTCACACGGTCCACCGTGAGCCCCGATGCCGTGGCCACTCCGGCGGTCCGGCCCGCGTCGCCGGACCGGGGCGGGGCGGGCGGCACCGCTCGGGCGCCGCGCGCCCTGCCGGGCTCCACACCGGGGCTCTACGGCGGCACCTCCGTCGCCAGCTGTGAGGTGGAGCGGCAGACCCGTCTCCTCACCCAGGACCGGACGAAGGCCCGCGCCTTCGCCGAGGGAGCGGGTGTCACCCAGGCGTCCGTCCCCGACTTCCTGCGCGGACTCACCCCCGTGGTGCTGCGGCCCGACATCCGGGTGACGAGCCACGGCTACCGCGACCGGTCCGCCGCCGCCTTCCAGTCCGTACTGCAAGCGGGCACCGCCGTCATGGTGGACAACCGGGGCGTGCCCAGGGTGCGCTGCGCCGACGGCAGTCCGCTGAGTCCGCCGATCGCGGCCAGGGGTTCCGTGCGGTACCGGGGCGAGAAATGGAAGGGCTATCTGCCCGAGCGGGTCGTCGTCATCAATCGCACCCCCGAGGTCGTCACCAGCCTGATCATCGTCGACCTGGCCGCCAACATGTGGATCGAGCGGCAGATCGGCACCGAGGGCCGGCGGGACAAGCCGCCCCAGGTGCCGCCGCAGTACGGTCCGGAGGCCGACATCACGGACCCGGACGCGGTGAAGCCGCCGCAGCCCGGCATGCCCGAGGCCCCCGCCGGCGTGGGATCGACGTCCGGTGATGCCTCGCGAGGCAATCCCCCGGGCAACCCCCCGGGCCAGGGCCGGGCCGTGCCGGACCAGCCGCGGGACGCGCCGCTCGTACCGGACGACGGGGTGGTCCCGCCCGACGGTCCGGTGGAGCCGGAGCGGGGCGGCGGCGACCCCGCGTTGTCCGATGACGAGATTCTGACGGGCCCGGACGACCTCGTGCCGGTCCCCGGCGACGAGTTGTCCGCCCCGTCGCTGAAGGGCCCGCAGTCGGTCGACGAGCCGGTCCGTCCCGATGCGTTCGCGGGCTGACCGTTGGGTCCGAGGCTGACGGGACCGCTCGAAGAAACCGACAAATAATGACAGAGTGTCTCCATGGTTGAACGGGAAGCGGGTCCCCTGTCGCTCCCCGACGACTGGCCGGCCCCTCCGCGCATCAGTCTGTCCCTCAATCGGACGGGCACCTTCGACTGGCACCTCGACAGCGGGCTTCTGCATCTCGACGGCCCCGCGCTCGCGGTCTTCGATCTGTGCCCCGACGAGTACGACGGCCGGCTGAGCAGCGTGGAGGCGCGGATGCCGCGGAGCGAGGGCAGCCGGCTGACGGACGTGGTGGAGCGGGCGCTGCGGGAAGGCGCCGTCAACTACGGCGCGTACCTCCGTATCCGGCGGCGGGACGGAAGCCTGTGCTGGACGCACACCCAGGGCGCCATCCGCCGTGACCCGGCGGGCCGGCCCTACCGCGTCATCGGCATCGTCCGCGACGCCTCCCAGGAACTGGCGGACTCGGCCGCGCGACTCGAACTGAGCGCGGTGCGCCGGGTGCGGACGAGTATCGTCGAGGGCACGGCCGCCGCGCTCGCCCACGCCAGAACCGTCCAGGACGTCATCGACGTACTGAAGGACTCCCACGGCCTGGCACACCTCGGGGCCGGCAGCCTGGTCATGGGGCTGATGGAGGCGGGGCGCATCCATCTGGTCGCCGAGGGCCCCGAGGGCTCCTACGTACAGGGGACGCGGGTCACCCGGACCGACGAGCAGTACCCGATGAGCGAGGTGGTACGGACGCTCGCCCCGTGCTTCATCGAGTCCGCCGAGGAGTTCGCGGAGCGCTACCCCCTGCTGTGGCCGCACATCAGCGAGCTCGGCATCAACGCCGCCGCCTATCTGCCGCTGATCGCCCAGGCGCGGCCCATCGGCGCCCTCGGGCTGCTCTACCAGGAGAAGAGCGGCTTCACCGCCGAGGACCGCAATCTGCTGGTCGCGCTCGGCAGCAGCATCGCCCAGAGTCTTCAGCGCGCCGTCCTCTTCGAGCAGGAACACGATCTGGCCGAGGGGCTCCAGCAGGCGATGCTGCCCCGCCGGATCCCCGCCGTGCCGGGCGCCGAGATCGCGGTCCGCTACCGCTCGGCCCGGCTCGGCCGGGACATCGGCGGTGACTGGTACGACGTGATCCCGCTGCCCGGCGGCCGGGTCGGCGCGGTCATCGGCGACGTACAGGGCCATGACACCCACGCGGCCGCTGTGATGGGGCAGCTGCGCATCGTGCTGCGCGCGTACGCGGCCGAGGGGCACGCGCCGGCCACCGTGATGGCGCGGGCCTCGGTCTTCCTCCATGAACTGGACACGGACCGCTTCGCGACCTGCACCTACGCGGAGGCCGACCTCGCCACCGGAGTGGTCCAGCTGGTCCGGGCCGGCCATGTCGATCCGCTGATCAGGGACACCGACGGCGGCTGCCGCAGACTGCCGGTGCCCGGCGGGCTGCCGCTCGGCCTCTCCGCGGCCTTCGGCCGGCTCGACTACCCGGTGGAGACGATCGAACTGGACCCCGGCCAGGCCCTGTTGCTCTACACCGACGGGCTGGTGGAACAACCGGGAGCCGATCTGGACGACGGGCTGCGGCTGCTGGCCGCGCTGGTACGGGACGGTCCGCGCGATCTCCAGCTGCTGGCCGACCGGCTCTGTGAGGTGGTGGACGCGCGGGGCGGCGAGGACGATGTCGCCGTGCTGCTGCTGCGCCGGGGCGGCGCGCTCGCCCCGCGTTCGGGCGGCCGGCTCCAGCAGCAGGTCGCGCAGGGTGACGCGGAGGGGCTGAGCACCGCCCGGCACACGATCCGCGCGGCGGTGGCCGCCTGGGGCGCCGGGGAGCGCTCCGACGAGATCGAGCTGGCCGCGGACGAGCTGATCACCAACGCGCTGCTGCACACCGATGGTGACGCCGTCGTGACCGTACGGGTGTTGTCCGGGGTGGAGCGACGGGTGCGGGTCGAGGTCGAGGACGGTTCGAGCGCCCTGCCGCACCGCCGGGACGCCGGGGTTTCAGGGGTCTCGGGGCGCGGGCTCCGGCTCGTGGAAGGGCTGGCGGAGGAGTGGGGTGTGGAGTCGCGCGGCAGCGGCAAGTGCGTGTGGTGCGAGTTCATCGTCCTGGACCGGCCGTCACATTGAACGGTTTTCGTCGTTAACTTTAGGTGACTTGATCGTACTTGACCGTAATCGAACAAAGGCGATTGGCTGAGCCCGTCGCCGTACCTCGCCTTCTAGGACCTGGGGTTCCCTTGACCATCGAGCTGCTGGCACCTATCGATCTGGCCTTCTGGCATCTCGAATCCGCGGACCATCCCATGCACCTCGGCGCGCTCGCGATCTTCACCGCGGCGCCCGGCACGGCCGGCGGAGCGGGCGTGCGGGAGCTGCTCGCCGCGCGGGCCGCCGCCATTCCCCGGCTCCGGATGCGGGTACGGGACGTCTGGCTGCCGGTCGGCGGTGCGGCCTGGGCGGTGCACAAGGAGTTCGACGTACGCCGTCATGTGCGCCGACTGCCGCTGCCCGAGGGGGAGTTCGCGACGGAGGCGGCGCGGCTGGCCGGGGAGCTGATGGAACGTCCGCTGGAACGCGGTATCCCGCCGTGGGAGATGTATGTCCTGACGGCGGAGGGCGGCGGTGGTGGTGCCGGTGGCGGCGGGGCCCGGGAGGCGGCCAACGGCGGCCGGCCCTTCGCCGTCCTGGTGAAGCTGCACCACGCGCTGGCCGACGGCATGCGCGCCGTCGCGATCGGCGCCGGCATCTTCGACCAGATCGCCGACGCGCGGGCGGCCGGGGCCCGCCGGACGCGTCCGGTGCCGCCCCGGTCCTGGCTTCCCGGCCCCTGGCAGGTGGCCGGGCTGGCCAGGGGCCGGATCGAGGAGCTGGGCCGGGCGGTCGGCATCGGCGCCTCGGTCGTACGGGCCAGCCGGCTCGACCCGCGCGGTATGCCCGCGCTCACCGCCGGGTCCAGCGGGACACGGCGGCTCGCCACCGCCCTGCTCGATCTGGAGGACGTCCAGCGGATCCGCAGGGCCGCGGGCGGAACGGCCAACGATGTGCTTCTCGCGACCGTGGCCGGCGCGCTGCGGCGCTGGATGCTCGAACGGGGCGAGCCGCTGCCCGCCGTCGCCCCGCGTGCGCTCGTGCCGGTCACCCGGCACAGACCGGGCAGTCCGCCCGGGTCCGGCAACCGGCTCTCCGCCTATCTCCTCGGCCTGCCGGTGGCCGAGGCCGACCCCCGGGCCAGGCTCGCCGCCGTACGCCTGGGCATGGACCGCAACAAGTCCGCCGGCCCCTCGCGCGGGGCCGGCGCGGTGGCCGTCCTCGCGGACCAACTGCCGCCGCTCGCCCACCGGCTCGGGGCGTCCCTCGCCGGCAGCGCGGCCAGGATGCTCTTCGACATCCTGGTGACGAGCGTCCCGCTGCCGCGCTCCACGCTCTCGCTCGGTGGCTGCCCGCTGCGCGAGGTGTATCCGATGGCGCCGCTCGCCCGCGGACAGTCCCTGGCGGTGGCACTGTCCTCCTACGGCGGGCGGGTGCATGTGGGGCTCGTCGCCGACGGCAAGGCCGTGCCGGACCTCGACCGGCTGGCGCGCGGGATGACGGAGGAACTGCGGGAACTGCTGCGGGTCACCGGGCCGGGCGGCCGGATCCGCTCCGCCGGCCCCGGCCTCGGGGAACATCGGTACAGCGGTAAACGCTGAGTCGTTGATCCTGCGCCGCCAGTGCCACGACCGGCAAGGTTTGCCCGCCGTGACGGGGCACACGTTGCCGGGAGGGGCACAAGCGCGGAGGGCCGGTCCGGTGACGGAGTCCGATGCCGTTGGTCGTGTCTTCAGTGCCTCCCGCGGTCGAGGGCGGCGACCTCGCGTACGGCCTCGGCGACGGCCGGGAAGTCCTTCTTCAGGATCGCGCCGTGGTTGCTGGCGACCTTCGCGCTGAGCCGGATGTTCGAGTTGCGCTCGAATACCTGATCGAGACTTGCGCGAATTCGTTCCTGCTCATCACCCTTGCTTCCGAAGGACGACCCCGAGGCAAGCACATACCGCACCGGGACGGTGATGTTGTCCAGCACCGGGCCCAGCTCGCGTTCACGGGAGAGCCTGCCGAGCTCGATGTTGCTGTCGGCCTGCTGTTCGGCGGTCATCCGCGGGACCAGGCCCGTCGGGCGCAGCAGCGGCGTGAACCAGCCCATCCGCCGAAACGTCTTCCGGATCCGCCGCTCCATGGCCTCGTCGAGCCAGTCGTACGGTTCCGCCCCGTCGACCAGGACCGCTCCCAGGGCACGGTCCGGATTCCGGCCGGCCCAGTGCGCCCCGACGAACGCCCCGTAGGACCAGCCCACCACCAGAGCCCGGTCCACACCCCTGGCCGCGAGAACGGCATCGACGTCCCGGACAGCGGCCTCGAAGGAATAGTCCGCGGAACGCTTCGATCTCTTGCCGCGAGCCCGCTCGTCGTAGGTGATGTGCCGCCAGCCCGTGCCCAGTTCGGTGATGACCCGCCGCCAGTACCCCTGAGTGGCGAACTGGCCGTTGAGGTAGACCACGGGGATGCCGGGACCGCCGGTGTCGGTGACGGCCAGGGCCGTGTCGTCGACCGGCACCATGCCGGTCCACTTCGAACTGGCCGAGGACGTGCTGTTCTTCGTCATGATGGTGCTCCTTCGGAGACTGCGGGTCAGAGGCAGCGGGCGGTGATGTCGCCGTGGGCGGTGGTCGCGTTGATGTCCAGGTCGGCGGTGCCTTCGCTGTTCCTGAGCGAGTTGTGGATCCGGCCGTAGCCGGTGCTGGCGTCCAGGGAGGCGGAGACTCCGCGGGCGGCGACGACCGTCACGTCGCCGGACTCGGTGCGCAGCACGACCGTGCCGCGTACGGCTTCGGCGATGTGGATGTCGCCCTTCTGGGTGCTGATCTCCGCGGGGCCGCCCAGGCGGCCGACCGAGACGTCACCGTCGAGGGCGGTGAGGCGGACGCTCGTAGCCTCGTCGAGCTTGGTCGCGCCGTGCGCACCGTCGAAGGCGATGTCGCCGAGCCGTCCGACGGCCCGGAATTCGGCGCCAGCCGCCTTCGCCTCGATGTGGGAGCCGGCGGGCAGCTTGATGGTCACCTCGATGGATCCGGAGGGGCCGAGGATCTGGTGCTTCGCCGCCGAGGTCTCGATCCGCAGGACGCCGTCGGCGTATTCGACCTTGGTCTGCTCCGCGGCCTTCACGTCGCGGCCCTTCGAGGCGTTCGCGGGCAGGACCTCGACCGTGGTGTCGGTCCGGTCGGCGGCGATGAGCCGGATGCGTCCCGCGGGGATGTCGAGGACGGCGGAGATCGGGGCGGGGGTGTCGTACTTCTGCATTGTGTTCTCCTCTTGTGCTTGTTGTTTCTGACACCGGAAACGCTACGTAGCGTTCAAGGATTACGCAACAAGTTCGTTGCTTGTTTAGGGCACCAGCGCAGGTAGGTGCCTAATTATCGTTGCAACAGATATGGCGGTAACGCAACGTCAGTCATTCCATCGTTGCATTGAATGAGGAGTGAACGCTATGCTGGAGGCATCACGGAACACAGAGGAGATCGCGATGCCGGGAGGCAGACTCACCCAGCAGGAACGCCAGCAGATCGCGCTGGGGCTGGCCGACGGCCTCGCCTACGCGGAGATCGCCAGACGTCTCGACCGCCCCACCTCGACGATCACGCGTGAGGTGATGCGCAACGGCGGCCCCGCCGCCTACCGCGCCGACCTCGCCCACCGCGCCACCGAACGCCGCACCCACCGCCGTCGGCGGACCGCGCTCCCGGGACCCCACGCCCCCGTGCAGGCCCACGGGCGCGACCCCGAGGCGGTACGCGAGTACGAGGAGATCTTCACGACCCTCCTCATGCAATCGGGCCTGCCCAAGATGATGGCCCGGGTGCTGACCTGCCTCTTCATCACCGACGCGGGCAGCCTCACCGCGTCCGAACTCGCCCAGCACCTCCAGGTCAGCCCGGCATCCATCTCCAAAGCGATCGCGTTCCTCGAAAGCCAGGGCCTCGTGCGCCGGGAACGCGACGAACGCCGCCGGGAGCGCTATGTCGCCGACGGCGACGTCTGGTACCAGTCGACGATCGCCAGCGCCCGGGCCAACATCCAGCTCGCCGAGACCGCACGGCAGGGCGTCGCCGTCCTCGGCCGCCATACCCCGGCCGCCGCCCGCCTGGAGAACATCGCCCGCTTCGTCGACTTCATCGGCGAGAGCATCACCCGCGCCGCGGAACAAGCCCGCGAGATCCTCCACAGCGGACCCGACACGCCCTCGGAGGGCACCGTCGGGCCGAAGTCGGATCGCGGATAGACAGCCTCGGCGACCACAGAACCCCGAGAGATCGGACAGCTGGGTGCGAAATCCTCACAGATAGCTGCTTCATGGGTGTTGACGCGTCCAGTCATCCGATGAATATTTCATCGTGATCGGCATCTTGGTCGCCCTCGGCATCGGCCGGGAGGTCGGCAGCGGCTACATCGGGAGGCGGCAGCGGTATGCGGCACACTACGCTCGGACGCGGAACGGTCGGGGTGACCGGACTGTCCTTCGGGGCGGCCGGGATCGGCAATCTCTACACCCCTGTCGGACCCGAGCAGGCCGCCGCGGCGCTGGACGCCGCCTGGGACGTGGGCATCCGCTACTTCGACACCGCGCCGCACTACGGTCTGGGGCTCTCCGAGCGGCGGCTCGGCGAGGCGCTGCGCGACCGACCACGGGACGCGTACACCCTCTCCACCAAAGTGGGCCGGCTGCTCGCCCCCGTGTCCGGCCCCGGCCCCGTCGGCGACGATCTCGCCCACGGCTTCGCCGTACCCGCCACGCACCGCCGCGTCTGGGACTTCAGCGGGGACGGGGTACGCCGCTCCATCGAGGACAGCCTCCGGCGGCTCGGGGTGGACCGTATCGACATCGTCTATCTGCACGACCCCGACGACCACGCGGAAGAAGCCTTCCAGCAGGCGTATCCGGCGCTGGAGCGGCTCCGCGCCGAAGGGGTCGTCGGGGCGATCGGCGCCGGGATGAACCAGACGGCGATGCTCACCCGCTTCCTCCGCGACACCGACGCCGATGTCGTGCTGTGCGCCGGCCGCTTCACCCTGCTCGACCAGTCGGCGCTCACCGCACTGCTGCCCGAGGCCCTCGCACGCGGCAGGAGCGTCGTCGCCGGCGGGGTCTTCAACTCCGGGCTGCTCGCCAACCCGCGCCCCGGCGCGACGTACGACTACACCGCCGCCCCGCCCGAGTTGCTCGACCGGGCCCTGCGGATGGACGCCGTCACCCGCCGGTACGGAGTGCCCCTGCGGGCCGCGGCCCTGCACTACCCGTCGCGTCATCCGGCTGTCGCCAGCGTGCTCGTCGGCGCCCGTTCCGCGGCCGAGATACGTGACGCGGCCGAACTGGCCGCCCTCACCGTCCCCGACGACCTGTGGGCCGAACTGCGCGCCGAAGGGCTGCTGACCGAAGGACCGCCGACCGGACCACTGACCGAGGACGGAGTGCTGTCATGAGGGTCGCCCTGCACACCAGGGTCCGCGCCGACCGGGTCGGGGAGTACGAGGCGGCGCACCGCGAGGTGCCCGCCGAGCTCACGGCCGCGATCCGCGCCGCGGGCGCCACCTCCTGGACGATCTGGCGCAGCGGTACCGATCTCTTCCATCTGCTGGAGTGCGAGGACTACGCCCGTCTGCTCGCCGAGCTGGACCGGCTTCCGGTCAATGTCGCCTGGCAGGCCCGGATGGCCGAGTTGCTGGATGTCGTGCACGACTACTCCGCGGCCGGCGCCGGAGCTGGACTGCCCGTCGTCTGGGAGCTGTCATGACACCGCCGGGCGTGATCGACGCACACCACCACATCTGGGATCTGTCCGTACGCGACCAGGACTGGATCACCGGCCCCGCCATGGCCCCCATCCGCCGGAACTTCACCCTGGCGGATCTGGACGCCGAGACCCGGGCCGCCGGGGTGTCCGCGACCGTGCTCGTCCAGACCATCGGGGTCCCCGAGGAGACCCCCGAGTTCCTTGCCGCCGCCGACGGCAGCGACCTCGTCGCGGGCGTCGTCGGCTGGACCGATCTCACCGCGCCCGGGGTCGCGGACACGCTCGCCGCACTGCGCGAGCTGCCCGGCGGCGACCGGCTGGTGGGGATACGCCATCAGGTGCAGGGGGAGCCCGACCCGGAGTGGCTGCTGCGCCCGGACGCGCGACGCGGTCTGGCCGCCGTCGCCGCCGCGGGACTCGTGTACGACCTGGTGATCCTGGAGCATCAGCTGCCCGCCGCCGCGAAGGCCGCCGAGCTGCTGCCCGGTCTCACTTTCGTCCTCGACCATCTCGGCAAGCCGCCGATCGCCGGGGGCGCGACAGAGCCGTGGGCGGGCCTGGTCAGGGCGCTGGCCGCGCGGCCGAACACCGTCTGCAAGCTCTCCGGGATGGTCACCGAGGCCGCCTGGGACTCCTGGACGGCCGAGGGACTGCGTCCGTACGCCGACACGGTCCTCGACGCCTTCGGGCCCGGACGGCTGATGTTCGGCTCCGACTGGCCGGTGTGCCGGCTGGCCGCCACGTACGGAGAGGTGCTCGACGCGGCGCGCACCGTGACCGACGGACTGAGCGAGGACGAGCGCGACGCGGTCTTCCGGGACACCGCGCGGCGCGTCTACGCACTCTGAAGCGGGTCGATTCCGTCCTCGGCCGACTCCGGGAAGGCATGGCGCACCGGACCGGGGAAGGGCTCCATGCCCAGCAGCGCGGTGACCGAGTGGGTGGCCAGGGCGTGCCAGGTACGCGGGCGGCGCAGCATCGCGTGATCACCGCCCGGCAGCAGTACGGCACAGGCCTCGGCGCCCGCCGCACGGGCGCGGGCGGCCAGCTCGACGCTGCCGCGCGGATCCGTGACCCGGTCACGGTCGCCGTGCAGCAGCACCGTCCTGCGGCCCGCCAGCTGCGCCACCGGCTCGCCCGACGGGCACCAGGGCGCGAGCCCCACCACCCCGCTGACGAGGTCGTGGCCGGCGGCGGCCAGGGCGGCACGGCCACCCATCGAGTGCCCCACGAGCACGACGGGCACGGGACCGACCAGGGGCCCCAGCTCGTCGAGCGCCCGGCGGGTGTCGCGCGCCGCGTCGGCCCGGCTGCCGTTCCAGCCCCGGCAGCGGTAGCGCACCCGGCCCACCACCACGTCGTATCCGTCGGTGGCCCGCAGCACCGCACGGGTGAACGGCCACATCCGGGCGCCGGGCAGACTCAGCCGGGCCGGCGGCTCCACGCCCTCCTCACGCCCGCCGTGCAGCAGCAGGACGACGGCGCGGGGGCGCGCGGCGGTTCTGTCCAGAACGAGAGCGGGCTGGACGGCGGCTCGGCGATCGCGTATGGACACGTGGGCCTTCCTTCCGACGGCGGGAGCCCGGGGGGCTGTCCGGGGAACCTCTGGCGGGGCTCTTCCATGAACGATCCGGAGAACGGATTCGTCGCCGCGGCGGTCATGTGGTGCCCGACCGCCCCGCCGGGCGTTCACCCGGCCCCTGCGGCACCCTGGACGCATGCCGGAAGTACCCGAAGTGGAAGCGCTGCGAGAGTTTCTCGACGGCCACCTGGTGGGCAGGGAAATCGTCCGTGTCCTGCCACTGACCATCAATGTGCTCAAAACATACGATCCGCCTCTCTCCGCACTGGAGGGCGCCACGGTCACCGTCATCGCCCGCCACGGCAAGTTTCTCGACATCGTCGCGCGTGATGCCGGGGACGGCGAACTGCATCTCGCCATCCACCTCGCCCGCGCGGGCTGGCTGCGCTGGAAGGATTCCTTCCCGGCCGAGCCCCCGCGGCCCGGCAAGGGCCCCCTCGCGCTGCGCGCGGTCCTCAACGGGGGAGACGGGTTCGATCTGACCGAGGCCGGCACCACCAAGCGCCTCGCCGTGCATCTCCTCCGCGATCCCGCGGATGTCCCCGGGATCGCGAGCCTCGGCCCCGATCCGCTCGACGACTCCTTCGACCGGGCCGCGTTCGCCCGGCTCCTCGCCGGTGAAAACCGTCAGATCAAGGGCGCGCTGCGCGACCAGCGCCTGCTCGCGGGCATCGGCAACGCCTACAGCGACGAGATCCTGCACGCGGCGAAAATGTCGCCGTTCAAGCCGGTGAAGAACCTCTCCGAGGACGAGATCACGACCCTCTACGAGGCACTGCGCGACACACTGCACAGTGCCGTCGAGCGCTCGCGCGGAGTGGCGGCCGGGCGGCTCAAGGCGGAGAAGAAGAGCGGGCTGCGGGTGCACGGCCGTACCGGTGAATCCTGTCCCGTCTGCGGCGACACCATCCGCGAGGTCTCCTTCAGCGACTCCTCGCTCCAGTACTGCCCGACCTGCCAGACGGGCGGGAAGCCGCTCGCCGACCGCAGGATGTCGCGCCTCCTCAAATGAGTAACCTCCCGAGTGGCCTCCTGACGGCCTCCTGAGCGGTCTCCAGGGTCGTCCGAGCGGTCTCCTGAGCAGCCGGCCTCGGACGGCCGCCGCGCGCTCACCGTCCGGCGTCATCGCCCGCCGATCGTCATCACGCGGCGGCCGTCCGAGGCACGGACCTCGAAGTGGTCGATCTCGCCGGGCCGCAGCGCCGCACCGCCCCGGGTGACCAGCGGCGTGGAGCCGCCCGCGCGCGCCGCCCACGACGTCACGGTCTCCCTCGATCCGTCCCGGCCCACCGCGATCAGTGCGCAGGAGCCGGAGTCACCGGCCCGGACCAGTTCAAGGCCGATATCCGCCCCCCATGTCTTCTCCGCCGCCGTCACCACCGCCGCCGTACCCGTCGACCGGTCCGACGCGGTCCACCGGGCGGTCACCGGGCTGCCCGGATCCGCCGGAGGAGCCGCGGCGAGGACGGCGAGCGGACCGCCCACCGCGAGCACCGCCGCCGCGGCCACCAGCGCGAGCCGCCGTCCGCGGTCCCGGCGCCGCCCCGAGGCGGTACGGCCGAGCAGCCCGGCCAGCAGCTCCGGACCGGCGACGGTGAACGGCGCCATGTCGGCGGGGGTGCGCCGCGCGTAGGCGTCCAACTGCTCCTTCACCCCGCCGAATTCGGCCAGCAGCTCCGAGCAGCGCGGACAGTCCGGCAGATGGTCCTCGAACCGGAAGGCGTCCGCGGCGTCGAGCACGCCCAGTGCGTAGGCGCCGGCATCACGATGGAGGTCCAAGGTCCGCATGCTGACTGTTACGCAGGGGAACGCCGAATGACTCAAGCAGCGGCGGTCCTCGCACGGCGGACACCGCCTACACTCCGGCGTCATGCTGCGTGTACTGGCTGTGGATGACGAAGAACCGGCGCTTGAGGAGCTGCTGTACCTGCTCAGGGCCGACCCGCGGATCCGTGGCGCGGAGGGCGCCACCAGCGCGACGGAGGCGCTGCGGCGGATCGGCGCCGCGCTCGACGCGGGCCCCGACGACCCCGCCGCCATCGATGTGGTCTTCCTCGACATCCATATGGCCGGGCTGACCGGCCTCGACGTCGCCCGGCTGCTGGCCGGTTTCGCCGAGCCGCCGCTGATCGTCTTCGTCACCGCCCATGAGGGCTTCGCCGTCCAGGCCTTCGATCTGAAGGCCGTCGACTATGTCCTGAAGCCGGTCCGCAGGGAGCGGCTCGCCGAGGCGGTACGCCGGGTCGCCGAACTGGTGGGGGAGCGCGGGCCGGTCTCCGCCCCCGCCGCCGATCAGATAGCCGTCGAACTGGGCGGAGTGACGCGCTTCGTCGCGGTCGACGACATCGCCTACGCCGAGGCGCAGGGCGACTACGCGCGGCTGCACACCGACACCGGCAGCCATCTGGTCCGTATCCCCCTCACCACACTGGAGGAGCGCTGGCGGGCCCGCGGATTCGTACGGATCCACCGCCGCCATCTCGTGGCCCTGGCCCGGATCGACGAGCTACGGCTCGACGCGGGTGCGATGAGTGTCCGCGTCGGCGATGCCGAACTCGCGGTCAGCAGGCGTCACGCCCGCGCCCTGCGTGATCTGCTGATGCGGCAGGGCGGCCGCTGACCAGGGGCTTCCCCCGGGATCACCGGGCTGCGTACACTCCGGGCCCGAGGCTCTGTCCGACACATCGAGCCGTCCGCCCGGCGTCGGCACCGGCCGGGGCGGGAGCGCGGAGAGCCGGAGAGAAAGAGGGGGTCGGAAATGACGGGAGAGCCCGCGTCCCGGCAGCCGGTGCCCCGGCGCGAGGTGGTGACCGGTGAGCCCCGTCGCGTACGCCCCCTGCCGCGCTACCGTGCCCAGGCCGAGATCGAGGAGCAGACCGCGCTCGGTGACGCCTATGTCCGCTCCCTGATGCGCAGTCAACTCCGGGCGGGACTCACCGCGTTCGCGCTTCTCGCGCTGGTCGCGGCCACGCTGCCGCTCGCCTTCGCCACCCTGCGCGACGCGACGGCGGTCTGGGTGGTGCTCGGCTTCGCCGCGTATCCGCTGCTCACCCTGCTCGCCTGGTGGTACGTACGGCGCGCGGAGCGCAACGAACGCGACTTCGCCCGGCTCGTGAAGGGCCGGCCCGTTCCGTGAACCAGAGTTACACGGTGGCCGCGGTCACCGTGGTCGTGCTCGCGACCGTCCTCGTCGGCGGCTTCGGGCTGCGGATATCCCGTACCACCTCCGACTTCTATGTGGCCTCCCGCACGGTACGGCCCGCGCTCAACGCCGCCGCGATCAGCGGCGAATACCTCTCCGCCGCCTCGTTCCTCGGCGTCGCGGGCCTGGTGCTGCTGCACGGCCCCGACATGCTCTGGTACCCGGTCGGCTATACCGCCGGCTATCTCGTCCTGCTGCTCTTCGTCGCCGCCCCGCTGCGGCGCTCCGGCGCGTACACCCTCCCGGACTTCGCCGAGGGCCGGCTCGAATCGCGTGCGGTGCGGCGGCTGGTGAGTGTGTTCGTGGTCGGTGCGGGCTGGCTCTATCTGGTGCCCCAACTCCAGGGCGCGGGGCTGACGTTGAAGATCCTCACCGGCGCGCCCGACTGGTTCGGCGGGGTGCTGGTCGCCCTGGTCGTGGTGGTGGCGGTCGCGGCGGGCGGGATGCGCAGCATCACCTTCGTCCAGGCGTTTCAGTACTGGCTCAAGCTCACCGCACTGCTCGTGCCCGCGCTCTTCCTGCTGCTGGCCTGGCAGGGCGACGGACGGCCGCGCGTCGACCTCGATCTGACGGCGGCCGTCGTCGGCCGCGCGGACCATCCGCTGTACGCGACCTACGGTCTGATCGTGGCGACCTTCCTCGGCACGATGGGGCTGCCCCATGTCGTCGTCCGCTTCTACACCAGCCCCAATGGCCGCGCGGCCCGCCGGACCACCGTGATCGTCTTGGCGCTGGTCGGCGCGTTCTATCTGCTGCCGCCCGTCTACGGCGCGCTGGGCAGGCTGTATGTCCCCGAACTTCCCTACGGTACGGAGGCCGACGCCGCCGTACTGCTGCTGCCGGAGCGGGCGATCAGCGGCCTCGGCGGGGATCTGCTCGGCGCGCTGGTGGCGGGCGGCGCCTTCGCCGCGTTCCTCTCCACGGCCTCCGGGCTGACCATGGCCGTCGCGGGGGTCCTCACCCAGGACGTCCTTCCCTCGCGGGGTGTACGCCATTTCCGGCTGGCCACCCCGCTCGCCATGGCCGTACCGCTCGGCGGGTCACTGCTGGTCAGCGGGATGCCCGTGGCCGACTCGGTGGGGATGGCCTTCGCGGTCTCCGCTTCGTCGTTCTGCCCGCTGCTGGTGCTGGGCATCTGGTGGCGCAGGCTCACGCCGCCCGGCGCGATCGCGGGACTGCTGCTCGGCGGCGGTCTGGCGTTCGCCGCCACGGTGATCACGGTGAGCGGGTCCGTACGGTCGGGCTGGCCGCACGCGCTGCTCGCCTGGCCCGCCGTCTGGTCGGTGCCCGTCGGCTTCCTCGCGATGATCCTGGTGTCCCTGGCCACGCGCGGCCGGATACCGTCCGGTACCAACGCGGCGATGACGCGGTTCCATCTGCCGGAGGTGCTGATGTCCGGCAGCCGCGACGGAGGCGCGAGCGCGAGCCCGTCCGCAAGCCCGTCCGCGAGCCCGGACGCGACGGGTGGCGGAACTGTCACGGGCAACGGGACGGGAGACGTGACGGGCAACGGGGCGGGAAACGTCACGGAAAACGTCACCGGAACCGGGGGCGCCGGATGAGCGGAGCCGCCCTCGCCGTACTGATCGTGCTCGGTCCGCTGCTCCTCGCGGGCGGCTTCGTACTCGGCCGGCGCACCGCGCGCCCCGAGCGGACCAGCGATGTCGGCACACCCGTGGAGCGCGCCACCTTCGAGACGCTGCACACCGCCTCCCTCGCCGCGCCCCCGCTACGGGCCGGTCTCACCGAGGAGAGCGCCCGCAAGGCGGCCCGCAGGCTGCGCTCCCTGCTCGGCACCGACGCGCTCTGTCTCACCGACCGGGAGAGGGTGCTCGCCTGGGACGGGTCGGGCGAACATCACGACCAGCAGGTGATGGCACAGGTCGAGGGACTCCTCGCCAGCGGACGCGGTACCGCCTTCGCGTGCGGCTGCGGCGATCTCGAATGCCCGCTGCGCTGGGGCGTGGCCGTCCCGCTGACCGTCGACCACCGGATCCTGGGCACCCTGGTCGCCTATGCGCCGCGCGAGTCGGCGGTCCTGGCCAGGGCGGCCGGTGAGGTGGCCCGCTGGGTCTCCGTACAACTGGAACTCGCCGAGCTGGACCGCTCCCGCACCCGGCTGATCGAGGCCGAGATCAAGGCGCTGCGGGCCCAGATCTCCCCGCACTTCATCTTCAACTCCCTCGCCGCCATCGCCTCGTTCGTCCGTACGGACCCCGGGCGGGCCAGGGAACTCCTGCTGGAATTCGCCGACTTCACCCGCTACTCGTTCCGCAGGCACGGCGACTTCACCACCCTCGCCGAGGAACTGCACTCCATCGACCAGTATCTGGCGCTCGTACGGGCCCGGTTCGGCGAGCGGCTCTCGGTCACGCTCCAGGTCGCTCCGGAAGTCCTGCCGGTGGCGATGCCGTTCCTCTGCCTTCAGCCGCTCGTCGAGAACGCCGTCAAACACGGCCTCGAAGGGGCCGTCACCACGAGCCGGATCACCATCAGCGCGCTCGACGCGGGCGCCGAGGCCGAGGTGGTGATCGAGGACGACGGGGTCGGTATGGAGCCGGACCGGCTGCGCCGGATCCTGCGGGGCGAGGGCGGCGCGTCCACCGGGATCGGACTGCTCAATGTGGACGAGCGGCTGCGCCAGGTCTACGGCGACGAGTACGGCCTGGTCATCGAGACGGGCGTGGGTGCGGGTACGAAGATCACGGTACGGATTCCCAAGTACCGCGCGGGCGTGCACGGCACCTGAGCGCCCCGCCCGCGTGCGCCGCCGGTCAGAACAGATGGATCGCCAGATGGCCGAGCGGCAGCCCGAGCTGCCAGGCCGGGGTCCAGATCTGGGGGCCCTCCGCCTCGCCGGCCGGGCACGGATCGTCGCACGCCGCGCCCATGGCATCGAGATCCGGCGCCAGCAGCTCCGTCTCCTCCAGCCACCGCCAGGCCGCGCCCGCCAGCTCCAGATCCGGATCGCGGGTCTCCCGGCCGGCCTCGAACGCGGCCGCCTCCAGTCGGTCGAGCCGCCCGCAGACCCACTCCCGCCAGCAGGTCCCGTACGCCGTGAGGGAGCGCCACTCCTCCATCCTGGCCACCACGCGCGGGCCGCCCACCGAACTGTCGGAGAGGAAGATCGTCAGGGCCAGCGCGTCCCGCCCCGCCCGGTATTCGAGCGTCGTCGGCGGCATCAGATCGCCGGTGCGCAACAACTCGTCGGCGATGTACTCCGCGTACATCCAAGCCATGGGCACCAGGAGACCGCCACCACCCGCCCCTTCGGTACATTCCGGACGCATCGCTCTTCCGCCTTCCTTTCTTCCCCCGAAGCCTGCTTCACGGAGCATTGAACCGGCGGTGGCCGCCCCGCGTGGCCAGAAAGGCAGGATCGGTCGGCGGACGGGAGAGGATTGTGACGGGTGTGGCCGAGGGTGACGCGTCCGACGATGGAGCGGACGATTCCGGCCCGCATGTGCGGTCGCTCCTGGGTGCCTACGTACTCGAAGCGCTCGCGCCCGCGGAGAACCGGCGGATCGCGGGCCATCTGGCGGAGTGCGGCCCGTGCGGCGCGGCCTATCTTGAGGTGGCCGACGCGCCGTCGTTGCTGGCGCTCCTGGACGAGGACGATCTGCGGTAGCCGGGCGCGCTGTAGCCGGGCAGTGAACGGGCCAGCGCGCGCAACGCGTAGTACGAACGGGACTTGACCGTGCCGGGCGGAATCCCGAGCACCCGCGCCGCCTCGTTCACGCTCAGCCCGCGGAAGTAGATCTGGGTCAGCACCGCGCGGTGCTCATGGCTCAGCGTCCGCACCGCATTCCGTACGTCGAGCACCGCGGCCGTGGATTCGGTGCGGTCCTCGGGGTCGGGCGTGGCGGCGAGAATCCCGTCGCTGACCTCCGTGGGCCGGGCCAGCCGGGATCTGCGGGCGTCGATCGCCAGCCTGCGGCCGACGGTGAACAGCCAGGGCCGCATGGAGTCGAAGGGCCCGTCGAACGCTTCGGGATGCTGCCAGGCGCGGACCAGCGTCTCCTGGAGCAGATCCTCGGCGCGCTGCCGGTCGCCGTACGTCAGACCCAGCAGAAAGTTCAGCAGGGCCGGTCCGTGTTCGCGCTGAAGCTCCGTCAGCGCCCGCTCGTCGGTCCTCTCCTCGGCCATGGCTGTGGTCATCGTGAACGCCCTTCCCGCCGGGGTCGCCGTCGTACGCGGCTCCGTTGCCGCCTGGCGTATCCGAACGCATGGCGACGCCGAGGGACAGACAGTGCACCGAGGTCTGCGACGAGCGGTCGCTCACTGCGGCGAGTGGTGCGGTGAACGGTCGGGCGGTGGCGTTTGGCCCCTTTCATGGCCACTGTCGGCTTGGTTAGTTGACAACCATTTATATGAACATATGGATTCTTTGGGACGGTATCCCCCCGGAAATGGAGCCTGCCCGATGACGAAGCGCATGCGACAGGGAGCGGTGGCCGCTGCGGCGCTGCTCATCGGAACCGCGGCGGCCTGTACCGGTCCCGAGCGGCCAGCCGCCCCGGTCCCGCACGGCCCGCCGCGGCCGGGCTCCGCCGCACCCTCCGCCGCGGGCGGCTCCACGCCGCAGCAGCGCGGATTCACGCTCGTCGCCTCGGGGGACGTGCTGCCGCACGACTCCGTCATCGACCGGGCGAACGCCGACGCGGACGGCGAGGGCTATGACTTCGGGCCGATGCTCGACAGCGTGAAGCCGGTGGTCTCCCGCGCCGATGTGGCGATCTGTCATATGGAGACCGTGTTCGGCGAGAAGGACGGCTGGTACAGCGGCTACCCGGCCTTCGTCTCCCCGCCGGAGATCCCCGCCGGTCTGCGGGCCACCGGCTACGACTCCTGCTCCACCGCCTCGAACCACAGCCTGGACGACGGAGCCGAGGGGGTGCACCGGACCCTCGACGCCTTCGACAAGGCGGGCGTCCGGCACACCGGTACGGCCCGCTCGGCCGCCGAGGCCGCGCGCCCCGCGCTGCTGACGGCGGGCGGAGCCAAGGTGGCGCAACTGGCGTACACCTTCGGCACCAACGACTATCCGCTTCCCGACGGGCAGCCCTGGGCCGTCGGCCTCATCGACGAGCGAAAGATCATCGCGGATGCCCGCGCCGCACGCAAGGCGGGCGCCGATGTCGTCGTGATCAGCCTGCACTGGGGGACCGAGTGGCAGACGGACCCCGACGAGCAGCAACTGAGCCTGGGCAGGAAACTCACCGCGTCGCGCACCGGTGGCCGCCCCGACATCGATCTGATCCTCGGCACCCACGCACATGTCCCGCAGCCGTACGAGAAGGTGAACGGCACCTGGATCATCTACGGGATGGGCGACCAGATCGCCGGGACGATGACCAACGACGACGGTGAGTTGGACGCACGGGGCAACCATGGCTCGATCGGCCGGTTCACCTTCGCGCCGCCCGCCGCGCCGGGGGAGCGCTGGCCGGTGAAGAAGGCCCAGTTCATCCCGCAGATGTGGGACCTCGACACCGGACGCGTGGTCAATCTGCCGGAGGCGGTACGGAGCGACTCCGAGCGGGACGACTACCGCGAGATCCAGTCGGAGATCAGCGAGGCGGTCCTGAGCCGGGGCGCGGCGGCGGACGGCCTCACCACGGGCCGCTGAGAGGGACGGCGGGCGCGTCGGGAGGGACGCGGGAGCGCGGTCGGGGGTTGTGGGGCGGAGGGAGCCGTACGACGCGGGCTACGGGACGACCGTCACTGGCCAGCGGCCCGCCTTGACCAGCCGTACCGCGACCGAGCCGATGATCCGGTGCCCCGCCGACTCCGAGGCGCCCACCACCACGGCATCCGCCTTCAGTTCGTCGGCCGCCGTGACCAGTCCGCTGTACGGGTCCCCGTGGAAGGTGTGGAACTCCCAGCGGACGTCCCAGACGTCCCTGACCCGTTCCACGGCCCCCCGGATCTCCTCCACCAGCCCCTCGGCGATCTCCCCGGTCGCCTCCGTGACCGGGGCGCCGAGGGCGGCGCCGGCCGCCATGACGGGCTGTACATAGACGATGGCGAGCAGGGCGTTCTGGCGCCTGGCGAGGCCGCTGGCGTACGCGGCGGCGCGGAACGAGGACTGCGAACCGTCCACGCCGACGACGATCACCTTCGGGCCGTCGGTACCACGTTCGAATTGAGTGGGCTGCTGAGTCACGGCACGCAGGGTATCCGCTCCCGGCGAACAGACCGGCGGCGGTCTCCCCGGAGCGTTGACCTCACGATCCGGCCGGACCAGGACGACACGCGCGGCGAGGCCGTGCCGGAGGGGTGCGGGCGGCCGATCGAGGAGTGGACCGATCCTGGGCCGCCGTCCCCTCGTGTCCGGGGCCTGCGGCCATTCGTGAGACACTTCCTTCGCGTCGGTGCACCGGCGCCGGGTTCTCTTCATGGCTCACCCCATCGGGTACTTTCCCCCGGATAACCGGTGTTGGTGAGCGGCACGGAGCATCCACCGTGCGAGCCATTGGTCATGAAAAAGGATCAGATGATTCCGGGGCGCCGTGCGGTCCTGCGGATCGCCGCCTGCGTCGGCGCCGCGCTCACCACTCGGCTGCTGACCGCGGGACAGGCCCAGACACCCGGCAGCCCCGCCGCGCCGCCCCCGGCGACCGGAGCACAGGCGGTGAGCAGGGCGGCCCCCCCTGTCAAACCCTCCGCATACCGGCTCCAGCCCATGACGGAGGGCGCGCAGCCCCGCTACCGCAGACCCCTGCCGCCGGTACGCAAGACACCCATCCTGGAGATGCCGGAACTGGGTCGCACGATGGTCCTCACCTTCGACGACGGGCCCGACCCCGACTACACCCCCGGCATCCTGCGCACACTGCGCCGATACGACGTTCGCGCGATGTTCTTCGTCTGCGGCGAGACGGCTGACACCCATCGCGACCTGTTGCGGGAGGCCGACGGCGACGGCCACATCATCTGCAACCACACCTGGTCGCATCCGCTGATGACCGCGCTCAGACCGTCGCGGATCCGTGACGAGATGGGGCGCACCAGCCAGGTGGTCGAGGACATCCTCGGCTACCCGCCCCTCTGGTACCGCGCGCCCTACGGCGCCTGGAACCGGTACGCCTTCGAGATCGGGGCCGAGATGGGCATGGAGCCGCTCGCCTGGACCGTCGACACCCTCGACTGGGAGACCCCCGGTACCGACACCATCGTCCGCAGAGTGGTGGACGGCGCCGGGCCGGGGGTCGTCGTCCTCAACCACGACGCGGGCGGCGACCGCTCGCAGAGTGTGGCGGCGCTGCGCCGCTATCTGCCGCGGCTGCTGGACGACGGGTACCGCATCGCCGTGCCTCATCGCTGAGGCCCCCGGCCGCTCCCGGCTGGTCAACGGGTCTTGACCAGCCGGGCGAAGACGACGACATTGCCGTCGTATCCGTTCGCCTTCGAGAAGCCGCCGCCGCAGGTGATCACCCGTAGCTCGGCGTGGCCGGAGTCGCCGTAGACCCGGGCCGCGGGGAAATCGTTCTTCGAGAAGACCTCCACCCCGTAGATCTCGAACACCGCCGTCCTGCCGTCGAAGCGCTCCACCTCGACCTGATCGCCCTTGTCCAGCGAGCCGAGACCGAAGAAGATCGCGGGTCCTGAGCTGTTGTCGACATGGCCGACGACCACCGTGGTGCCCCGCTGGCCGGGCGCGACACCGTTCTGGTACCAGCCCGCCAGATTCGGGTTCCGGGGCGGCGGGGCGGCGATCCAGCCGTCCGGGTCGAGGCCCACGTCCACGACCGGCGCGTCGACCCTGAGCGTCGGGATCCGCACCCGGGACATCGGTGCGTACGGCAGCGGCTTCACGATCGGCACGGAGTCGGTGGTGACGGCGCCCGCCGCCGGATCGGGCACGGTGTCCAGCGCGGCGGCCGCCGCGGGCTGCGGTGGTCCCAGCGGTACGTCCACCCCGTTGCGCAACATCGCGATGCCGGTGAGCATGACGAGAGCCAGAACGCCCCAGGGCGAGCGCTTTCTCGACTCCCGGGCGTTGTGGTCCATGCCCATAGTTCTCCCTCCGTGGACGTCTGCAGGCACGGTAAGGGCGTCGCAACCCGGGGGCGATCACTGAAAGGCGAATGGGTGGCGGGCGCCGGGCGGGCTGACCCATCCGAGCAACCGGAACATTAAAATCTCTGACGGTCTGTGACCTGCGGATCCGTCGGGCGGGCGTCCTCCTGACGGCGTGTCGGCTCACCGAGGTGGACCAGCCCCGAAATGCGGTATCCGCGAAGCCCGGTGAGGGTTCGTCATGGAGGGCGTACTCGTCGAATCTCCCGGAGCACCGCTTTGGGGCGCCTTCCGCTGGAGGTTCAACGATGCGTGCTTCACGCGCTCTGGCGGTGACCGCCGTCGCCTGCGCGGCCGTGGCGCTCTCCGCTCCGCTGGCCGTCGCCAACAACGGTCCGACCAATGTCACGATCAATCCGTTCGAGGTCCACCAGGGCAGCACGATCGAGATCAGTGCCCGCGGCTGCGGCCACGGAGGCACCGTCACGTCCAACGCCTTCCCGCGGGTCGATCTGTCCGTGAACGCGTCGGGGAACTCCACGGCGAGGGCCCGGATCCGTGACGACGCCACGCCGGGCAACTACAACCTGGCCGTCAGGTGCAGTGACAACGACAGGGTCGCGACACACCAGTTCCGGGTGCTGGAGGGGCTGGGCGCGCTGGGCGGGCTCGGCGGATCCATCGGTCCCAGTTCCACGGAGATGGCGGTCGGCGGCGGGCTCGTCGCCACGGCGGCCGTCGGTGGTTCGCTGTTCCTCGCGCGCCGTCGCGGGCCGGCCGGTGTGCGGGTCTGACCGGGCGCCCTTCTCCCGGCAGCCTCCACCGGGGGTCCGCGGGGCCCCGAACGCCCGTAGCCCCGAGTCCTGACCGAGGACTCGGGGCGGGGGCCTTTTCAGGGGCGGGGGCTTTTTCAGGGCAGGGGCTTTTTCCTGTGACGGGGACGCCCGGCGGCGTCCTGTGTAGGGGCGGCCGGTGACCCGGCCGCCCGTGATCAGTGCTTACGGTCCGCCGTACGCCGGCGTACGGCGTAGATCGTGCCGGTGGCCGCCGCGACCACCAGCGCCGAACCGGCCACGAGTTCGGTGGTGTTCATCCCGCCCATGCTGCCGCCGAGCCCTCCCCGCACACCTCCCGGTACGACGGTGGGGTCCGTGGTACGGGTGACCGTCGAGGCCGGTGCCGGGTTCCGCGTGGCGCTCGAGATCCGGAGGCTGGTCGTCCCCGACTGGCCGTTGCAGGTGAAGGTCACCTGATACGTGGCGCCGGCCTTCGCGTCCCAGTCGACCGTTGCGGTGGCGGACCGGCCCGAGGGGATGTTGACCGTGTCGAAGACCCCGGAGGAGGCCGTGGCGGTCGTACCGCAGTTGGTGACGGAGAGAGTCACCCTGCCGCCCGCCGCGACTGTGGAGGGTGTGACGGTGAATCCGAACGGCGCGTTTCCGCCGTTGACGGCGGCCGTCGCGGTGGGGGCGGTCAGTACGAGTGCGGACACTGCCAGCAGAGCGGCGGACGCGGCACGTATCGCGCGCATGGTGAATCCTCCGGGTCCCCGAGGAGCAGCTGCGGAACCGTTTCCACATCAGGATGGAAATGCACCTCGATGCGGGAAACGCTAGGAGCGCGTTATCACAGCCGCGATCGCTGACGGGCGAATGGGGCACGGGTGTCCCCCGGGCGGCGGACACCCGTACCCTGCTCGGGATCCGGTCGTCGCTCAGGACCCGATCTGCGGAAACAGATCGAGGAAGGGCGCCGCGGTCGCGCTGATCCCGCGGCCGTAGGGAGCGTCGAAGTTCCAGATGAGGAAGAGCAGGAACGAGATCAGCACGCTGAACAGCCCCGCCAGCAGCAACTCCCGGAACGTACGGCGGATCTGCAGGACGAAGATCAGCCCCACCGTGACCACGGCGCCGGTGATGAGGCCGAACCAGACGACCCCCGGCATGGTGGGGCCCGCGTTCTGCCCGCGCGCGCCCCGGGCGTCGTCGGCGGCGGCCACCTGGTCGACCAGCGGCTGGTACGCCTGTCCCTCCAGATCGGTCCTGGGCGCGTACTGGCTGACATCCGTGCGGATCCGGTCGAAGAGCTGGGTGCCCTTCGCGCTGAGAGCCTCGTGCTCGGACATGTGCGGCCATTCGGTGCGGACGACGTAGGTGACATAGGCGTCGACATCGGCGCGGATCCGGTCCCGTACCTCGGCGGGGTAGACCTGGACCCGCTGCCGTACCTCGTGCAGCGCCTGGGCCTCCTGGCGTACGGACTCCTGCGCCGAGCTGCGGCCCTCCCAGACGCCGGCGATCGCGAGGCCCAGCACGATCGCGTAGACCACGCCGATCATCATCGTCATGTAGTCCATGACGTCGGGTGTCTCGGAGGGGTCGTCGTCCTCGCGGACGCGGCGGTTGTTGATGACGACGATGGTCAGGACGACCGCGCAGGCGGCGGCCATCGCGATGCTCAGAACGAGCCATTCCGACATGAGATCTCCGTCGATCAGCGGGAGCGGGGACGCAGGACGGCTACGGCGAGCACGGCCGGGGCCGTGATCAGGAGCATCAGCAGAACGGGGGAAGGGCCGCTCCTGGGCTGATCACGGGTCGCCTTGCGATAGGAGGGCAGCGCCACCGACGACGGCGTGGGAGTCGCCGACGGGGTGGGCGAAGGCCGCGTGGGGCTCGGGGCCGGTGGCTTCGGCGGTGGCTTCGGCTTCGGCGCAGGCGGCGGTGCGGGTGGCGGCGCGGGCCGGGGCTGCCGGACAGGCGGCCTGACGGCAGGCGGGGGCGGCTCCGGTACGGCGCTGGGGGCCGGCGGAGGCGGGGGCGGTGACGGCCGGGGCGGCGGTGCGGGGGGCGGCGGCGGTGCCGGGGGTGTGGGTGGCGGCGGAGGGGTGGGCTTGGGCGGTTTCGATGGCTTGGGTGGCTTGGGTGGCTTCGATGGTTTCGGCGGCTTGGTGGGTGGCTCGCACGGCGGGGGAGGGGGCGGAGTGGGAGGCGGCGGGCAGTGGCCGCTTCCGACCACGGCGACGGCTACTGACAGACCGCCGGGACCACCCGGCCCGAGGGACGCGTAGGCGCAGCTGCTGGCCACAGCGGGCAGTGGGACTGCCGACAGGGATATGAGTGCGGCGGCCGCGAGCAGCCGTCCGACGAGTGATCCGTACACGGGCAGGAGTTTGTTCCTTCTCCGGCCGCGACACGCGGAAAAGCGCTCGAATTCCCCTGATTGGGGGGATGTGACGGCCATGGTCTTGCCCCGCGGAAGTTTTTTCCGGCCACGTTGAACGCGAGGCCGCCCCCGCTCCGTACTTAGGGCCATGAGCAGCGCAACCGGGCGCCTCAACTGGCCTACATACAACGGGAGTTGACATGAACACCTGGCGGAACGCCTCGCTCGCGGTGACCGCGGTGGCCGTACTGGCCCTGACGACGGCGTGCGGTCAGGAGCAAGGAACCGACACCAACGGCCAGTCCGTCGGCGCCGCCAAGCCGGCCGACGCCGGATACGGAGCGGACAGCGGCTACGGATCCGATACGGGCGCGGCGGCGGCCAGGCCGGCCGGTCAACTCGCCGTGTGGGACAGCAAGAAGCTCGGCAAGGTGCTCACCGACAGCGAGGGGTTCACGCTCTACCGCTTCGACAAGGACACGGCGAGCCCGCCCACCTCGAACTGCGAGGGTGACTGCGCGAAGGTCTGGCCGGTGGTGGCCGCGGGTGACGTGAAGGCCGCGGCGGGCACCGATGCCACGCTGCTCGGTGAGGTCACCCGCGCCGACGGCACCAAGCAACTGACCGTCGCCGGCTGGCCGATGTACCGGTACGCCCAGGACACCAGCCCCGGTGACGCCAACGGCCAGGGTGTGGGCGGTACATGGTTCGCCTCGGCTCCCGACGGCAAGAAGGCCGCGGTGGCCGGCTCCGGCTCCGACGCGGAAGCCACCCCCGCCGATCTTCCCGGACTCTCGGTCCGCAGGGATCCCAAACTCGGTGACATTGTGGTGGATTCGAAGGGAATGACGGTCTATCGGTTCACGAAGGACTCCGCCTGGCCGATGAAGTCGGCTTGCACTGGAGCCTGTCTGGAGAAGTGGCCGGTCGTCGCTCCGGTCGACAAGAATGACACCGAGGGGATCATCGAGAAGGGTTTCGTGACCTTCGACCGGCCCGATGGAATCAAGCAGCAGAGCATCGACTGCTGGCCGATCTACACCTTCGCCGGCGACACAAAGCCGGGAGATACCAATGGTCAGGGCGTTGGCGGCACCTGGTTCGCGGTTTCCCCGGATTCCAAGCTGGTCGGGGCGCCCAAGTAGTCCCCGCGCCGCGCGTCTCCGGCCCATCGGTCCGCCGCCGCACCGCTCCGTGCGGCGGCGGACCTGTCGCACGTGCCAGTGGCGTGTGACCAAGAACGGATCGCTAATTTCCGTTTGGGCTCGCTCTCTTGGCGGGCGATCAGTAGCCTCGGCTCGAACAACCGGCCGTGTACCTTGGCCGCATCCCGTGGCGACTTGTTGGAGACATCGATGGAGCGTCCCGCCTGGGCCCCGCAGGGCATCGACATATCGATGCCGAGCGTTTCCCGCATTTACGACTACTATCTGGGCGGTTCGCACAATTTCGAGGTGGACAGGGACGCGGCACGCAAGGCAATGGGCTTCATGCCGGGACTTCCCACGATCATGAAGACGAACCGCGCGTTCATGCGTCGCGCGGTGAAATTCGCACTGGACGAGGGCATCACGCAGTTCCTCGACATCGGATCCGGTATTCCGACCTACGGAAATGTTCATGAGGTCGCCCAGGCCGGCGACCCCGACGCCCGGGTGCTCTATGTCGATCACGACCCGGTCGCCGTCGCACACAGCCAGGCCGTTCTCGGCGGCAACGACAACGCTGCCATCGTGAGCGCCGATCTCCGCGAGCCCGGGAAGATCCTCAACAGCCCCGAGGCGCGCGGGCTGCTGGACCTGGAGCGGCCCGTGGCGCTGCTGCTCGTCTTCGTCCTGCACTTCCTGGAGGACGCGGACGACCCGTACGGCGCGGTGGCCGAGCTGCGCGACGCGCTCGCGCCCGGCAGCCTGCTCGTCCTCACGCACGCCTCGTACGACGGCGTGCCGCTCCCGCAGGAGCAGACGGGCGCCGCGGTCGCCGTCTACAAGGACATCCGCAACCCGCTGATCATGCGCACGCGCGAGCAGACCGCCCGGTTCTTCGGCGGCTTCGAGATGGTCGAGCCCGGTCTGGTGTCCATGCCGCACTGGCGGCCCGACAGCCCCGCCGACCAGGAGGACCCGTACGCCTTCTCGGGGTTCGGCGGAGTGGGACGCAAGGCGTGATGGTGCCCTCGCAGTCGAGAGCCGCCGAGAGTGAACCGGACGGCCTGGAAGACAGACTCCGGCGCTTCGCGACGATCTGGAGCCGGGCGATCTTCCCGGCGACGGCCACGTCTCTGACGCGCCCCGAATTCGAAACGCATCTGCTGCCGCTGGCCCGGGAGTTGCAGGAGGCGCTGCACGCGCACCTCTTCGACACCGCGCCCGCCACACGTGTCGGCACCGCCCTCGTGGCGGCGCACTGCACCGACCCCGAGGCCCTCGGCCGTACGCTCGGCGTCATCGACTCCTATCTGGTGCTGTACTGCGGTACGGAGGAGCTGACCGCGGAGGACAACCGCGCCCGCTGCGCCCGCCTCCAGCACTCCCTCGCCGCCGGCTTCGCCCAGGCGCTGCGCGAGCGCACGCTGAGCGAGCAGGAGGCCATCGCTCGCTCGGCGCTCGCCGCGCGCAACGACGCCGAGGACGCGCTGCACGCCACGCAGGCCCGGTTCCACGCGGTGTTCGAGGGCGCGGCCATCGGCATCGGCATCGCCGATCTCGAAGGCAATGTGCTGGAGGTCAACGACACCCTCACCCAGATGTTCGGCGGACTCGAACACCATGTCCGCAGCCGCAATGTGAGCGAGTGGGTCCATCCGGAGGACGCGCCCCATGTCTGGCGCCTCTACGACGAGTTGGTGCGCGGCGAGCGCGAGCACTTCCGGGTCGAGAAGCCGTTCTACCGCAACGACGGCACGGTGCTCTGGACCAATCTGACCCTCTCGCTGCTCCGGGACGCCGAGGGCGCTCCCCAGTATCAGCTGGCGCTGATGGAGGACACCACCGAGCGGCGGCTGCTCAATCTGCGGCTGAGATACGAGGCCACGCACGACGCGCTGACCGGACTGCCCAACCGGACGCTGTTCTTCGAGCGTCTGGAGAAGACGCTCTCGGCGGGTGGCGGCGCGCGCTTCGGCCTCTGCTATCTCGACCTCGACGGCTTCAAGGCGATCAACGACAGCCTGGGCCACTCGTCGGGAGACCGGCTGCTGGTCGAGGTCGCGGACCGGCTCCAGAGCTGCGCCACCGCGCAGGGCGAGATGGTGGCCAGGCTGGGCGGCGACGAGTTCGTGGCGCTGACCACCGGGCCCGACACCCAGCGGGGCGTGGTCGACCTCGCCTCCCGGATCCTCCACGTACTGGCCACTCCGGTCCGGCTCGACGGACGGGAGTTCACGGTCCGGGGCAGCATCGGCATCGTGGAGGGACCCGCCGCCGGGCGGAGCCCCGCGGAGGTGCTGCGCAGCGCGGATATCACCATGTACCGGGCCAAGGCCGCGGGCGGCAATCGCTACGAGGTGGCCGATCCGGAGGCCGACGCGCGCGCCATCACCCGGCACGGACTGACCACGGCGCTGCCCGCGGCCCTGGAGCGCGGTGAGTTCTTCATCGAGTACCAGCCGCTGGTGCATCTGGACGACGGCACGGTGCACGGCGCGGAGGCGCTGGTGCGCTGGTCCCATCCGCAGCACGGCGTACTGGGCCCGGACCGGTTCATCCCGCTCGCCGAGCACACCGGACTGATCGTGCCGCTCGGCCGCTGGGTGCTGGAACAGTCCGTACGGCAGGCCATGTTCTGGCAGCGCCAGCTGCCGGAGGGCACGGGGGTGCACTCGGCCGTACCGCTGCGGATCAATGTGAACCTCTCGCCGACCCAGCTGCACCACCCCGGGCTCGTCGCCGACACGGTCGAGGTGCTTGAGCGGATCGGCCTCCCGCCGGGCGCGCTCTGTCTGGAGGTCACCGAGTCCGCGCTGATCGGCGCGGACGAGGATCTGCTCAAGCCGCTGCGCCAGCTCTCCGAGATGGGCGTGGACATCGCGCTCGACGACTTCGGCACCGGCTACTCGAACCTGGCGAATCTGCGCAGGCTGCCGGTGAGCGTCCTCAAACTGGACCGTTCCTTCACCCAGGGCATGCAGCAGCATCCGGCGGACCCGGTCGATCTGAAGATCGTCGAGGGGATCGTCGCGCTCGCGCACAGCCTGGAGCTGGCCGTGACGGTGGAGGGCGTGGAGACCGGGGCGCAGGCGGAGCATCTGCGCCGGCTGGGCTGCGACACCGCCCAGGGCTGGTACTACGCCAGACCGGGGCCGCCCGAGCAGCTGCACATGCTGTCGCTCGCGGACGCTGTCTAGTGCCCCTCTCGGCAATGTTTGCCTCGTCGCGGCGTTGGCCACAAGCCCAGGTAGCTCCGCTACCAGGGCTTCCCGCCGCCTTGCGATCACACGCACCGGTCGCCGCTCCTTGCCGGGCAAACATTGCCGGTCGCGGCACTAGGACGCGACGTCCTGGACCCTGGTCCCCTTCGGGGCCGCGCTCTGTGTGGACAGCAGCACCTTCTGCAGTTCGCGCGCGGCGCGCGGCGGGGCGACATCGTTGCGATGGGCGAGCGCGATCGTACGGCGCAGCCCCGGCCTGGCCAGGGCGGTGACCCTCAGATCGCGCGCCCGCGCCGCGACCATGCTCGGTACGACCGCCACACCCAGACCGGCCCGTACGAAACCGAGGACGGCGTCCATCTCGCCGCCCTCCACGGTGAACGACGGCTCGAACCCCTCGGCCCGGCAAGCGGCCACCGTCAGCTCGCGCAGGTCGTAGCCGTGCCGGAACATCACCAGCGGCTCGCCCTCCAGATCGGCGATCCTGACGGGGCGCCGCGGGGCCGGGACGGCGGCCGACGAGACCACGACCAGATCCTCGTGCAGCAGCTCGACCGTGGTCAGCGCGGGTGACGCGGCCGGCAGGGGCATCACCACCAGGGCCAGATCCAGCGCCCCGCGCGCCAGCTCGCGTACGAGATCGTGTGAGCCGCTCTCCTCGATCAGCAGCTCGATACCCGGGTGCAGATCGTGGAAGGTCCGCAGGACGTCGGGCAGCAGTCCGGTGCACAGGCTCGGCGGCGCCCCCAGCCTGACCCGGCCGCGCCGCAGCTGGACCAGCTCCTGCACCTCGACCCGCGCGGTCTCGGTGTCGGCGAGGATGCGCCGGGCGAGCGGCAGCAGCGCCTCGCCCGCGTCGGTGAGGGCCACATTGCCGCGGGCGCGGCTGAACAGCTCGGCCCCCAGCTCCTTCTCCAGCGCTCTGATCTGCTGGGAGAGGGAAGGCTGCGAGACATGGACCCGTTCCGCGGCGCGGGTGAAGTGCCGGGTCTCGGCGACGGCCACGAAGTAGAGAAGTTGCTGGAACTGCATAAGAGCCAGGGTAGATCGTGCGATAGGAACAGGCTATGGAGATCAGCCGGACCATGTCTTGGACCTCTTGGCATCACCCGGCCTAGCGTGCTGTCCATGGCGCTGGCAACGCGGGGGACGGACCAACGGCCGTCCATGACCCGCACCCTCTGGGGATCAACGATCGGAAAAAAGACGGTCATGGCCGTGAGCGGCCTGATCATGCTCGGCTATCTGGTCGCGCACATGCTGGGCAATCTCAAGATCTTCTTCGGACCGCCGGAGTACAACGGCTACGCGCACTGGCTGCGGACCATAGGCGAACCGATTCTGCACTACGAGTGGGCGCTCTGGATCCTCCGCGTCGTCCTCGTCGTGGCCGTCGTCCTGCACGCGGTCTGCGCCTACCAGCTCAGCCGCCGTGACCTCGCCGCCCGCCCGAGCAAGTACGTACACAAGCGCGCCCGCGCCGGCTACGCCACCCGCACCATGCGCTGGGGCGGGATCATCCTCGCCCTGTTCATCGTCTGGCACATCCTCGATCTGACGACCGGCACGGTGCACTCCGGCGGCTTCCAGGCCGGCCACCCGTACCAGAACGTCGTGGACACCTTCTCCACCTGGTACGGGAACGTGATCTACCTCGTCGCGATGCTCGCCCTCGGGCTGCACATCCAGCACGGCTTCTGGAGCGCCGCACAGACCCTCGGAGCGGGCAACGCCGCCCGCGAACGCGTCCTCAAGGGCACGGCCAATCTGCTGGCGCTGGCGTTGACCGCGGGATTCGTCGCCGTACCCGTCGCCGTCATGACCGGAGTGGTGAGCTGATATGAACGAACCCACCGACTACGCCGAATACACCGTCGGAGAGCCGATCGCCGACACCAAGGCGCCGGACGGGCCCGTCGCCGAGCGCTGGAACCGGCGCCGCTTCGAAGCCAAGCTGGTCAACCCCGCCAACCGGCGCAAGCACACCGTGATCGTCGTCGGTACGGGCCTCGCGGGCGGCGCCGCCGGCGCCACCCTCGCCGAGCAGGGCTACCACGTCGTCCAGTTCTGCTACCAGGACTCGCCGCGCCGCGCCCACTCCATCGCCGCGCAGGGCGGCATCAACGCCGCCAAGAACTACCGCAACGACGGCGACTCCATCCAGCGGCTCTTCTACGACACCGTCAAGGGCGGCGACTTCCGGGCCCGCGAGTCCAATGTCCGCCGGCTCGCCGAGGTCTCGGTCGAGATCATCGACCAGTGTGTCGCCCAGGGCGTGCCCTTCGCCCGGGAGTACGGCGGACTCCTCGACACCCGCTCCTTCGGCGGCGTCCAGGTCTCCCGTACCTTCTACGCCCGCGGCCAGACGGGCCAGCAACTGCTGCTCGGCGCCTACCAGGCGCTGTCCCGGCAGATCGCGGCGGGCGCCGTCGAGATGCACCCGCGCACCGAGATGCTCGATCTGCTCGTCGTCGACGGACGGGCCCGCGGCATCGTCGCCCGTGATCTGATCACCGGCACGATCTCCACCTACTTCGCGGACGCCGTCGTCCTCGCCTCCGGCGGCTACGGCAACGTCTTCTATCTCTCCACCAACGCCAAGAACAGCAACGCCACCGCCATCTGGCGGGCGCACCGGCGCGGCGCCCATTTCGCCAACCCGTGCTTCACCCAGATCCACCCCACCTGCATCCCGCGCTCCGGCGAACACCAGTCCAAGCTGACGCTGATGAGCGAGTCGCTGCGCAACGACGGCCGCATCTGGGTGCCGAAGGCGCGCGGCGACCAGCGGCCCGCGGCCGAGATCCCCGAGGACGAGCGCGACTACTACCTGGAGCGGATCTACCCCTCCTTCGGCAATCTCGTCCCGCGCGACATCGCCTCACGGGCCGCGAAGAACGTCTGCGACCAGGGCCGCGGGGTCGGACCCGGCGGACAGGGCGTCTATCTCGACTTCGCCGACGCCATCGCGCGGCTCGGCCGCAAGGCCGTCGAGGAGAAGTACGGCAACCTCTTCGAGATGTACGAGCGGATCACCGCCGAGAACCCGTACGAGGTGCCCATGCGGATCTACCCGGCGATCCACTACACGATGGGCGGGCTCTGGGTCGACTACGACCTCCAGACCACCGTGCCGGGGCTGTTCGCGATCGGCGAGGCCAACTTCTCCGACCACGGCGCCAACCGGCTCGGCGCGTCCGCGCTGATGCAGGGCCTGGCCGACGGCTACTTCGTCCTGCCGTCCACCATCAATGACTACCTCGCCCGCAACCCGCACCACGACGAGATCGACGACTCCCACCCCGAGGTGGCCGAGGCGGTCGCCGACACCGAGGACCGGCTGCGGCTGCTGCTCGCCGTCGACGGCGACCGCACGCCCGACTCGTTCCACAAGGAGATCGGCGAACTCCTCTGGGAACACTGCGGAATGGCCCGCACCGACGAGGGCCTGCGCAAGGTGCTCGACCGGATCCCGCAGATCCGTGAGGAGTTCTGGCGCCGTATCAAGGTGCCGGGCACCGGCGAGCAGCTCAACCAGTCGCTGGAGAAGGCCAATCGCATCGTCGACTATCTGGAACTGGCCGAGCTGATGTGCCTCGACGCCCTGCACCGCGCGGAGTCCTGCGGCGGCCACTTCCGCGAGGAGTCGCAGACCGAGGGCGGTGAGGCCGCCCGCCGCGACGAGGAGTTCTCCTACGCCGCGGCCTGGGAGTTCACAGGGACCGGCACCGCGCCCGTCCTGCACAAGGAAGACCTCGTCTTCGAGTACGTCCACCCCACCCAGCGGAGCTACGCATGAGGCTCACCCTGCGCGTCTGGCGACAGCCGGACGCCGACGCCCCCGGCGCCATGGTCACCTATGGCATCGACGGCATCTCCGAGGACATGTCGTTCCTGGAGATGCTCGACACCCTCAACGAGGAGCTGATCCTCAAGGGCGACGAGCCGGTCGCCTTCGACCACGACTGCCGCGAGGGCATCTGCGGCGCCTGCGGCGTGGTCATCAACGGCGACGCCCACGGCCCCGAGCGCACCACGACCTGTCAGCTCCATATGCGGCACTTCGACGACGGCGACACCATCGATGTCGAGCCGTGGCGGGCCGGGGCCTTCCCCGTGGTCAAGGATCTGGTGGTGGACCGGTCCGCCTTCGACCGGATCATCGGGGCGGGCGGCTACATCACCGCCCCCACCGGCGCCGCGCCCGAGGCACACGCCACACCGGTCCCCAAGCCCGACGCCGACTTCGCCTTCGAACACGCCGAGTGCATCGGCTGCGGCGCCTGTGTCGCGGCCTGCCCCAACGGCTCGGCGATGCTCTTCACCTCGGCCAAGATCAACCACCTCAATGTGCTGCCGCAGGGCGCACCGGAGCGCGAGACCCGGGTCCTCGACATGGTCGCGACCATGGACGAGGAGGGCTTCGGCGGCTGCACCCTCACCGGTGAGTGCGCCACCGCCTGCCCGAAGGGGATCCCGCTGCCGTCCATCGCGGCGATGAACAAGGAGTGGCTGCGGGCGACCCGTAAGGTCTCACGCTCCTGAGGCTCCGCTACCGGGTCGCGGTCGGCACCCCCTCGTGGTCGTCGGCCGCCCCGCGCCGCACTCCCCGGGCGACGCCGCCGGTGGCGAGGGCGAGGGCCACCAGCAGCGCGCTGACCCACAGCGGCGCGCGGAAGCCGAGTCCGGCGCCGATCGCGACGCCGCCGGCCCACGGCCCGATCGCGCCGCCCACGTTGAACGCGGCCGTGGCGAGCCCGCCGGCCAGGGCCGGCGCGCCGGTCGCCGCGTAGAGCACCTGCGTGATCAGCGTGGAGCCGACGGCGAACGAGAGGGTCCCCTGGACGAAGACGAACGCGCCCGCCGCCACCGGGTTCCCGGCCGTCAGCGCGAAGACGGCCCAGCCGACGAGCAGCGCCGCGCCGCCGGCCACCAGCAGCGGGACGGGCCGTACGTCGGCGAGCCGGCCGCTGATGGTGACCCCGGTGAACGAACCCAGACCGAAGAGCGCCAACAGGACGGGCACCCACGCGGAACCGAGTCCGGCCACCTCGGTGAGGAGCGGTGCGAGATAGGTGAACGTACAGAACGTGGCACCGTTCACCAGCGCGCCCAGCAGCAGGGTCACCAGCAGCCGGGGCTCGCGCAGCGCGCGCAGCTCACGACGCGCGCTCGTCCGCGCCGGACCGGCGCCGCCGCTCGGCACCGCCCGCAGGATCGCGACGACGGCCGGTACCGATACGATCGCCACCGCCCAGAACGCCGCGCGCCAGCCCCACAGTTGACCGAGCAGCGCGCCGCCGGGCACGCCCGCGACACAGGCGATGGTGACCCCACCGAGCAGCGCGGAGGTGGCGCGCCCCTTGGCGTTCGGCTCGACCATGCCGGTGGCGGTCACCAGCGCCACGGCGAGGAACCCGGCGTTGGCCAGGGCCCCGATGACGCGGGTGACCAGCAGTACCCCGTAACTGGTGGTGACCGCGCCGACCACATGGACGGCGAGGAACGTGAGCAGGAAGACCAGCAGTGCGCGCCGTCGCGACCAGCGCAGACCGAGGATCGCCATCAGCGGCGCGCCGATGACCATCCCCACGGCGAACGCGGAGGTGAGCGACCCCGCCGCCGGGATGGACACCCCCAGATCGTGTGCGATGTCCGGCCCGAGGCCGGACAGCATGAACTCGGACGTCCCCATGGCGAAGACCGCCAGTCCGAGCAGGTAGAGAGCGAATGGCATAACAGAACTCCGCAACCACACCGTGGATCGTGTGACCGAATGGACCGACAAGGCGTCGGCGAAGGCGCCGACAAGGCAGCGGTGGGCCGCGGGAGTGTCCGCACGGACGCCGGTGATCGACGGTCCGGGCGGGAGATACGCGGCGACCACCGCGCGAAGGGCCTCCCGGCGTCAGGGAAGTGACGCCCGGTCGAGGCCGAATACAGTCCGTACTACGGCGATCCGATGGCGGCGGGTCGCAGACGACAGCGCCGACGGCCTCATGGGCCGCGGAGCTTGTCAACGCGACAACGCGAGCAGGCCACCGGACGACCGGTGGCTAGAGTCTTGACGCCTCGGGACTGGACATGGCCGCAGATTAGCGGGGCCGGGCACGCCATGTCGAACGTGTTTACCGGCGACCGCCGGGCGTTGCCGACGCGCGGGCGCCGCCGTCCGCGTCGTTGTCTACGCTGGCGGACGTGACACGGACGACGGGGAGCGGGATGACGGGGAACAGCAGGCCGCTGGCCATATTCGACCTGGACGGAACGCTGGCGGAGACCGGCCACCGTCAGCACTTCCTGGAGCGGCGGCCCCGCGACTGGAACGGATTCTTCGGCGCGGCCGGACAGGACACACCGCTGGCCGAGGGCGTACGGCTGGTGGCGGAGGCCACCGTGGAGTGCGAAATCATGTACCTCACCGGCCGCCCGGAGCGCTGCCGCGCGGACACGCTGGCCTGGCTGCGTGAGCACGGCCTGCCCGAGGGGCGGATCTGGATGCGGGGGAACAGCGACCGGCGGCCCGCGCGTACGACCAAACTGGAGATCCTGCGCGGACTGGCCGGGGGCCGGGAGGTGCGGATGCTGGTGGACGACGACGAACTGGTCTGTGACGCGGCCGAACGGGCGGGCTTCCGGGTCGTACGGGCCCGCTGGGCGAGCACGTCACAGGCGCTGAAGGACGCGCAGGAGCGCGAGGGCCGCACCTGACGACAGCGCGAGGGCCGCACCTGACGGCGCCTGGGCTCAGCCGGCGTCGTCGAGCCGGAAGCCGACCTTCAGTCCGACCTGGTAGTGCTCGATGTCGCCGTCGACGATATGGCCCCGTACCTCCGTCATCTCGAACCAGTCCAGACCGCGCAGCGTCTGGGAGGCACGGGCGATGCCATTGCGGATGGCGTCGTCGATGCCCTCGTGCGAGCTGCCGACGATCTCGGTGACCCGGTAGGTGTGGTGGGACATGGCGTCGCTCTCCTCTTCACGCGTCACGGGTGTCGCGGTCTCACTCCACCGTGCCCCACCACGTGGCGCTCCGCGAGACAGCCGGCGCCGGATGGCCCTCGGCCGTGCCGGGGACGGGCGTCATGGTCGCGTGCGTCCCCTTCCGTCTGCTTTCCGTTCCCTTCCGGGACTTGACCGGCCGTTTGGTCCATACCAAAATCCCACACACCCGTGCGAACCCGATTTCGCTCCCCCCACGTCGGGCCCTCTCTCCTGCTCCGTGCACTCACGCCAGAAGGTTGACCTACGTGAAGAACCGCCCTCTCGCCTGTTCCGTGGCTCTTGTGTCCTCCGTAGCCCTCGGCGGCTGCGGAATGCTGCCCGGTGGGGACGACTCCATGACGATCACCGTCTGGCTGATGAAGGACAGCGTCTCGGACGACTTCCTCAAGCGGTTCGTGACCGACTACGAGAAGGAACATCCGTCCGTCCAGCTCGACATCAAGATCCAGGAGTGGACCGGGATCGGCGAGAAAGTGCTGACGGCGCTCGACGGCGAGGGCACGCCGGATGTGATCGAGGTCGGCAACACCCAAGTCGCCCAGTACGCGGAGAGCGGCAATCTGCGCGATCTCACCCTGGAGTCGGTACGAGATCTCGGCAGCGAGGACTGGCTGCCCGGTCTCGCCCAGCCGGGCAGCATCAACGGCGCGCAGTACGGCATCCCCTGGTACGCGGCCAATCGTGTCGTGATCTACAACAAGGATCTGTTCGCGCTCGCCGGGATGGAGGAGCCGCCCAAGACCAGGGATCAGTGGCTGGACGACACCGCCGAGCTGAACCGCGGCGGGAACCAGGGCATCTATCTCGCCGGACAGGACTGGTACACCCTGGCCGGGTTCATCTGGGACGAGGGCGGCGAGCTGGCCGTCGAGTCCGGTGGCGAGTGGCAGGGGACGATCCATACGCCCGCCGCGCTGAGAGGCATGGACTTCTACAAGGACCTCCAGTCGCTGGGCAACGGGCCGAAGAACTCCGACGAGGCCAATCCTCCGCAGGCGGAGGTCTTCGCCAAGGGCGACGTCGCGCAGATCATCTCCACCCCCAGCTCGGCGCGGATCATCGAGGAGAAGAACCCCGAGCTGAAGGGCAAGCTCGGCTTCTTCCCCATTCCGGGCAAGACCGCGGACAAGCCGGGAGCCGTCTTCACCGGTGGCTCCGATCTGATCGTGCCGAAGAACTCGAGCCATCTCTCCGCCGCCGTCGAGGTGGTCAAGGCGCTGGCGGGCGAGACCTGGCAGACGGATCTCGCCCGGACCATGAGCTATGTGCCGAACAAGACGACCCTCGCCGGGGTCATCCGCGGCGACGCGAGCACGGCCGCGATGGCCGAGGGCGCCGCGCGGGGGCGGGCCACCCCGAATTCACCGCAGTGGGCGAGTGTCGAGGCCGACAACCCGATCAAGCCCTATATGACGGACGTTCTTGAGGGCAAGGACCCGGAGGAGTCGGCGAAGACGGCATCCGAGCTGATCAGCGTGACGTTGCTGTCCGGCTGAGGCCTCCGGTCCGGGCCGTGTCGCGGTCCCCGTGCTCCCGGCCATTCAGCCTTCTCACATCCGCGCTCCCCCGTGTGGTCATGTCAAATCCAGTCGGCCACGGAAGAAACAAGGTGCCGGGCCCCGTCGCGCGAGCGGCGGCCCCGGCGGCCTGCCTTCCCTACCGGCACAGGAGTCCGCATGTCCGCCATCGCCCCCGCTCCACTCGTCCCGGCCGGCCCCGCCGTCCCCGCCCCCACCACGGGGACAGGTCCCGGACCCGCCGAGCCGCGCTATGTCGTGTCCCTCGCCCGCGACCAGGAGGACGTCCGGGCCGCGCAGCGGCTGCGCCACCTGGTCTTCGCCGGTGAAATGGGCGCCCGGCTCGACGGCCCCGAACCGGGACTGGACGTCGACGCCTTCGACGCGTACTGCGACCACCTGCTGGTACGCGAGGAGAGCACCGGCGAGGTCGTCGGTACGTACCGGCTGCTGCCGCCCGAGCGGGCCAGGGAAGCCGGACGTATCTACTCCGACAGCGAGTTCGACCTCTCCCGGCTCGCCCCGATCCGGCACGATCTGGTCGAGGTCGGCCGCTCGTGCGTCCACCCCCTGCACCGCACCGGCGGTGTCATCGCCCTGATCTGGGCCGGGCTCGCCCGCTATATGACCGACAGCGGCTACAACTGGCTGGCCGGCTGCTGCTCGGTCCCGCTCGCGGACGGCGGCGCGCTCGCCGCCTCGACGTGGAGCACCGTGAAGGAGAAGAACCTGGCGCCGGAGGAGTACTGGGTCACCCCGCACCGCCTCTGGACCCCGGACGCCTCCGCCGCCGCTGCCAAGCCCTCCGAGCTGCCGCCGCTGCTCCGCGGCTATCTGCGGCTCGGCGCCTGGGTGTGCGGCGCGCCCGCGCACGACCCGGAGTTCGGCGTCGCCGACCTGTACGTGCTGCTGTCGATGCGCCGCACCAACCCGCGCTATCTGCGGCACTTCCTCTCGCTCGCCCCCGGCGCATGAGCGCCTGGCTGCCCACCGCGCCCTGCACCCCGCGCGACTGCGCGACCCACCGGGGCCCGGCCGCCGGGGCGCTGACCGGGGCCGTGCGGCTGCTCGCGGGCGTCGGTCTCGTCCTGGCCGGCGCGCTGACGTCCCCCTTCCTCACGCTTCTGGGAGGGGAGGTACGCGACCGGCTCACCCGGCACTGGACGCGCATGGTGCTGCGGCTCTTCGGCCTGCGCGTCCGCGTCGTGGGGGAGCCCGCGCCCCTGCGCGGCTCCGGAGTGCTGGTCGTCGCCAACCACGTCTCCTGGCTGGACATACCGCTCCTCGCCACGGTCTTCCCAGGGCGGATGCTCGCCAAGAGCGAGATACGGCGCTGGCCGCTGCTGGGCGCGCTGGCCGCGCTGGGCGGCACCCTGTTCGTGGAGCGGGAGCGGCTGCGGGCGCTGCCCGAGACCGTACGGACCCTCTCCACCGCGCTCGCCGCCGGCTCGCGAGTGATCGTCTTCCCCGAGGCCTGCACCTGGTGCGGGCGCGAACAGGGCCGGTTCACCACCGCCGTCTTCCAGGCGGCGCTGGACGCGGACGCCGCCGTCCGTCCGGTGCGTATCACCTACCGCGCGCCGGACGGCGAGCCGTCCGGCGCTCCGGCATTCGTCGGGGACGACACCATCACCGCCTCGCTGTGGCGGGTCGTGACGGCCCGCGGGCTCACGGCGGAGATCACGGTCCTGCCGCTGATCCCCGCCGGGCGCCACACCGACCGCCGCGAGCTGGCCCGGGACGCCCGGTCGGGCATCGCCCGGACCACGGTCACGGACGGCGTCCTTCACACAGCGGTCGCCAGCGACAGTGCGAACTGGCCCTCCTCATCCGTCCACCAGTGCGTCAACTCCATTCCCGCCTCGGCCAGTTCGGTGCGTACCCGGTCCTGACGGAACTTCGCCGACACCTCCGTACGCACCTCCTCGCCGGCCGCGAAGTGCACCACCAGATCCAGCTCCGGGACCTTCGCCATGAGGTCCCGGCGCGCACGCAGCCGCATCTCGATCCACTCGTGCCCGGCGTCCCAGAGCGCCACATGGTCGAAGTCGCGCGGATCGAAGTCCGCGCCCAGCTCCCGGTTGATGACCAGGAGGACGTTCTTGTTGAAGGCGGCCGTCACCCCGGCCGCGTCGTCGTACGCCCTGACCAGTACGGACTCGCCCTTCACCAGATCCGTACCGAGCAGCAGCGCGTCACCGGGCGTGAGCAGCCCCCGGACCGACGCCAGGAACGACGCGCGCTCCGCCGGCAGCAGATTGCCGACCGTGCCGCCGAGGAACGCGACCAGCCGGGGGCCCGGGGTGCCGGGCAGCGCCAGCCCCCGGGTGAAGTCGGCGATGAGCGCGTGCACATGGAGGCCGGGGTGCTCGGCGAGCAGGGACTCGGCGGCGCCGGTCAGCGCGCTCTCGCTGACATCCACCGGCACATAGCTGTGCAGGCCGGTGAGCGCGTCCAGCAGATGACGGGTCTTCTCGGATGATCCGGACCCCAGCTCCACGAGGGTCCGCGCCCCGGTCGCCGCCGCGATCTCCGGCGCCCGCGCGAGCAGGATCTCCCGCTCGGCACGGGTCGGATAGTACTCGGGCAGCCTGGTGATCTCCTCGAACAGTTCGCTGCCCCGGGAGTCGTAGAACCATTTGGGAGGCAGCACTTTGGGCGTGTGGGTCAGCCCCTGGAGCACATCGGCGCGCAGAGCGGCGTCCGTGGCGTCCTCGGGCAGGGTGCGGGTCAGCAGGAACGGGCTCACTCGGGTGGCTCCTTGAGAGGGGACAACAGCACGTCGTCGCGGGTCGCCACGAGCAGGGTGCGGTCGGGCACCTCGCGCCAGCGCGCGTCGTCGTCGTACGGCTCGGAGGCCACCACGGTCCAGTGGCCCCCGGGGTCGGTGAGATACCAGAGGGTGTCCCCCCACGCGGTCGCGGCGATCCGCTCGCCGTCGGTGACCAGCAGATTGAGCCGGGAGGCCGACGCGGCGGCGGCGACATCGAGGACGGTGTCGCCCACCGCCTGGCCGAGCTCGTCACCGGCCCGCAGCCGGTGCAGCAGCAGCGCCCACACCAGCGCGGAATCATTGCGGGCCGCCAGGGTGAGCAGCTCCTCGGCGGGCAGGGCCGCGGCCAGGGCCGCGAGACCGCCGGGCCAGCCGCCGACCGAGCCGTTGTGGCTGAACAGCCATGGCCCGGCGGAGAACGGCGCGGCGGCGGCCTCCCCGTCGGCGCCCGGCTCGGTCGCGTCACGTACCGCGGCGAGCAGGGCGCCGGAACGGACCACCCGCGCCAGATCGGTGAATCCGAGGTCCCCCCAGATGGGCCGCGCACGGCGGTAGCGGGCGGGCAGCGGATCGCCGTCCGCGTACCAGCCCACCCCGAAACCATCGGCGTTGACCGTGCCGTGGCGCTGCCGGCGCGGCGCCCAGGACTGCCGGAACAGCGCGTGCGGCGGCGCGATCAGCACCTCACCGAGCGCCACCGGCGGTCCCAGCCGGGCGAGATGGCGGCACATCAGACATCCCTGGCGGTACGGAAACCGGAGAAGATCTGGCGGCGGACCGGCAGATCCCAGTTGCGGAACGTACCGCGGCACGCCACCGCGTCCACCGCGAACGACCCGCCCCGCAGCACCTTGTGGGCGCTGCCGAAGAACACCTCCGAGTACTCCCGGTACGGGAACGCGGCGAACCCGGGATAGGGCAAAAAGTCGCTCGACGTCCACTCCCAGACGTCCCCGATCAACTGCCGTACGCCGAGCGGCGAGGCGCCCCGCGGATAGCTGCCCGCCGGGGCCGGCCGCAGATGCCGCTGGCCGAGATTGGCCCGCTCCGGGGTGGCCTCGTCGTCACCCCACGGATACCGCAGCGACCGACCGGAGACGGGATCGTGGCGGGCGGCCTTCTCCCACTCCTCCTCGCTCGGCAGCCGCCGCCCCGCCCAGCGGGCGTACGCGTCGGCCTCGTACCAGCTCACATGGAGCACCGGCTCGTCCGCGGGGACCGGCTCCACCACACCGAACGCGCGGCGCAGCCACTGCCCGCCCTCGCGCCGCCAGAACAGCGGAGCGACGATGTCGTGCGTGCGGATCTGCTCCCAGCCGGCCGGCGCCCACCAGCGTTCGTCCGTATAGCCGCCGTCGTCGATGAAGTGCTGGTAGTCACCGTTGGTCACCGGCACCGTGTCGATGAAGAACGCCGGGACGAGCCGCTGATGGGCCGGGCGCTCGTTGTCCAGCGACCAGGGCTCGGTGGAGGTGCCCATCGTGAAGGGCCCGGCCGGTACGAGCACTTCGGCGGGCAGTCCGATGGTGTCCCCGGCGGGCGGCGGGGGCGCGGTCAGCGCGGCGGGCCCCCGCCGCAACTGGTGGGTGATGAGCATCGTCTCGTCGTGCTGCTGCTCGTGCTGGGCGATCATCCCGAAGGCGAACCCCGCGTCCAGCAGCGGACCGCCATGGAGCGGGGTGCGCTCGATGATGTCCAGCACCCTGCCGCGTACGTCGGAGGCGTAGGCGCGCGCCTCGGCGGGTGGCAGCAGCGGCAGCGTCGGCCGTGCGGACCGGGGATGCTCGAAGGCGTCGTAGACGGAGTCGATCTCCGGGCGGATGGCGTCGCGTCCCCCGACCGTCCGCAGCAGCCACTGCTCTTCCTGGTTGCCGATATGCGCCAGATCCCAGACCAGTGGGGACATCAGCGGCGAGTGCTGCGCCGTCAGCTCGTGGTCGTCGACACAGGAGGTCAGCAGGGCGGTACGGTCCCTCGCGGTCGTCAGGACCTCGATGGCGAGCAGCCGCAGCCGTTCCGCCGGCATCCCGACGGCGTCCGCGCTTTCCGCGCCTTTCATGGTTTCCGCGGAGTCGGTCATGTCCTGGGGTCCTTCCCGTTCACGGAGGCGCGCAGATCATCGGCGGGACATCGGCCGGGCACGACGTAGCGGTCGTTGAAGGCCGCGACCGCGTCCTGTACGGCCCGCGTGGCGCCGATGCGCGGGAGTGCTTCCTGGGCGACGGCGAAACAGGCGATCGCCGCGGCGTGCAGCTCCGGGTCGCTCAGCGCGTGCCGCGCCGCGTTGGCCCAGAGGAGATTGCGGGGAGCGGGCAGCGAACCCGCGGTCTCCGCCAGTGGTTTGACGGTGCGGTAGACGGTCTCCGACGCCTCGGGATCGTCGAACAGCGCGGTGGTGACGGCGAGCGGCACCATCCAGCCGTCCTCACCCGGCTGGGCGTCGATCATCCGCAACTCCAGATGACCACGCGGCCGGACGGGCGGAAACAGCGTCGTGAGGTGGTAGTCGAGATCCGCGCGGACCGGTGGACGGGGCAGCCCGGACCGTATCCACTCCCGGAAGGTCAGCCCGTCGGGCACCGGCCAGGGCCCCTTCTCCGCCCGGATGCACATCACCGGTGTGTCCAGGGCATGCGCCGCCCAGGCGGCACGGGGCTCGTACCGCGCCGAGGGCGCGGCGGTCCGGGCAGGGTCCAGCTGGGCCCACATCGCCTGCCGGGTGGAGCGCCAGCCGGTCGGTCTGTGTTCGCTCATGGGGGAGTTCGCGAAGGCGGCGACCAGCACCGCGCCCAGCAGATGGGCGAGCTGCCAGCGCCGGCCGTAACCGAGCGGCCCCGGCTCCTCGTGGCCGACGTCCAGGCACACCTGGATGGAGGCCGTGGTCCGCATCATGGCGCGTCCGGCCGGACCTATCCGGTCGAGGTAGGTCTCCATCGCGTCATAGCGCGGCTCCCGCAGCATGCGGTGCGGGGAGTGCCAGGGGTCCTGTCCGAGACCCGCGAGCGCGAGTCCCGCCGTACGCAGCGCCGGGCGTACGGTGTCCAGATCCGCGGCGGTGGTGGTGATGCACTCCATCAGTGACGCGGCGGGCGGGGAGCTGAGCTCCAGCTGGCCGCCGGGTTCGAAGGTGAGTGCCGATGCGAGGCGCAGGGTCCTCAGCCCCTCGTACGCCTCTCTGAGGCGGTGGGCCGGGACCGCTCTTTCGGGGGAGCGCAGGTCGTGCACGAGCCATTCCAGTTCCACACCCACGGTGCGGGGCGGGCCCGTCTTGAAACAGATACCGCGTAGTAGATCCTCGGCGTCGTCCTCGCCGAGTGGTGTTCCCTCATCGGTCAAGCCGTCGAATGGCATGGCCGGATCCTCCTGTCGAAGACCGTGACCTGACTCCGCTCCCGGGGTGGGGGCGAAGCGCTTCGTCCAACCTAAAGCCACTCTCGCCGCTTCGCACAAGAGTGCCCCTGCGGTCATCGTTTCGTCAGAAATCCGGTTGCCCCGAGCGGGGTCGTCCACGCAGGACTTCCGCATGAGCGCACTGCTGCGGGGGATCGCGAAAGAAACGGAGGAGATCGTCCGAACGGGCGGCTACCGTACGGGAAACGGCTGTGACGTGGGGATTCGCACGGCCGTGGACGCGGCGGTCGCGGGGACCCGGATGTACGGGCCCGAGCCGGTCGCGATCGCGCCGGCCAGGGACGGGGCGGACGTGCCCACGCCGGACCGGGCGACGGGCACCGCTCCGTACGGGGGCCGGGCCACCGGCCGGGCGACCCGCGTGCCGGTCATCGAGATCACCCGCGAGACCAGCCTGGAGGCGGCGCGGCGGCTGACGATGGCCGATTCCGGACCGGTCGTCGTCCTCAACTTCGCCTCCGCGCGCAATCCCGGCGGCGGGTATCTCAACGGCGCGCAGGCCCAGGAAGAAGCCCTCTGCCGGGCCTCCGCGCTGTATACGACGCTGCTGCGCGTGCCCGAGTTCTACGCCCACCACCGAGCGGAGCGCAGCCCCTTCTACACCGACCGGGTGGTCCACTCACCCGGCGTGCCGGTCTTCCGCGACGACCGGGGCAGGCTGCTCGACACGCCGTACCGGGTGGGCTTTCTCACCTCGCCCGCCCCGAACGCGGGCGTGATCGCCCGGAGCGCCCCCGCCGAGGTCCACCGGATTCCGGCCGCGCTCGCCGTCCGCGCCGAACGCGTACTGGAGACGGCGGCGGAGCGCGGCTACCGGCGGCTGGTACTGGGTGCCTGGGGCTGCGGGGTCTTCCGCAACGACCCGGAGCAGGTCGCGCACGCGTTCCGGGCGCTGCTCACCGCGGGCGGCCGGTTCGCGGGCCACATCGACGAGACGGTCTTCGCGGTGCTCGACCGGACGGCGCGCGGGACCACGCTGGGGGCGTTCCGGCGGGTGTTCGCGGACTGTGCGGCGCCCGGGGGCGCGGCGGCCGGCGTCACCGCCAGCCGTACAGCTCCCTGAGCCGGTTGACGACCAGATTGAACCGCCCGCGGTCCAGCGCGCAGGCCTCGCGCCGCATGCCCTTCTCGTGGACGCGCAGCACCCTGTCCACATTCACCCAGGACTCACGGCCCGCGCGGTCCCACGGCCCGACCCCGATCGGCACCCACTCGCGGTCCTGGTTGTGGCGCTTGCTGGAGAGCTGTACGGCGAGCAGCGTGCCGGCCGCCTCGCGGGCGACCACCAGCACCGGGCGGTCCTTGCCGCGCCCGTCGTTCTCCTCGAAGGGCACCCAGGTCCAGACGATCTCGCCGGGGTCGGGATCGCCGTCGTGCTCCGGGGCGTACGAGGTGCGGACCCGCCCCACCTCCCGGGGTTCGGCCTCCGTCGTGGCGGCCGGGCCGCTACGGCCCGGGGAGTCGAGGTCGCTGCTGTCGCTGGTGCGCTCGCCGCTGGCGGCGCCGGGGATGGGCGTCATCCGGATGACGTTAGAACGTCCGTGGATCACTCCGTGGGGCGGGTCCCTCCCGGACGGGGAGGGTGGGTCCGTTCCCGGCCGGACAGTGCCTGGTGAATCCGGGTCATATCCAGCCGTCCAGGGACACCATGAACCCGTCGAAGTCGTCGCGGTGGATGGTGTGCCCGGCACCCGCCACCGTACGGACATGGAAGCCGCGCCGCGCCAACTCCGCCGCGTTCGCCGGGGAGATCATGACGCTGGGACCGGCGAGCTGAACGAGCGAGGGGACGACGGGCGCGGCCGGCAGCAGATCGGCGCTGAACGCGGGGGCGAGACCGAACGTGGTGTTCTCGTCCCAGGCCGTGAGGGACTCCAGCTCCGGATCGACATCCTCTCTCTCCCACCGGGGGTTGAGCGCCGTGATCTCCTCCCGTGACAGTGCTTTGGTGCGGGCGAGCGCCCTCGGGCCGTCCAACTCTCCCTCGGTGCGCGGCAGATACCAGGCCGGGTCGGAGTAGACGGCACGCCCCGGCGCCAGCCGCCCCACGGCGAGGGAGAGGGCGAGCCCGCCGAGGGAATGTCCGATCGCCACCTCGGCTCCGGCCGGCAACGTCTCCACGAGGTCGTCGGCGAAGTGCTCCATGCCGTAGTCACCACGGTCGCTGGCGCCGTGACCGCGCAGATCGACGGCGATCACGCGCAGGCCGCGGGCCGCGAGGGCGGGGCCCACACGGCGCCAGGTGCGGTGGTCGGCCATGATGCCGTGGATCAGGAGCGCGACGCGATCGCCCTCGCCCCAGGTATGGGTGTGGAGTCGCACAGTGCATGCCTTCCGGGATCTCGGTCGCGCTGTTTCGCTCTCGGGGGTGCTGGCTTATTGGCGTACCGGTGTGCTGGCGTACCGGTGCGGTGGCGTACCGGCGTACTGGTTCGGCCGTCCGCCGGACCTCCGTGGACCGGTCTGGAAAGATACCGGCTGCCATGACCCAGTCAACCGAGCAGCCCGCCGACCGTCCCGTTCCGACCAGCGCCGATGTCGCGCGGGTGGCCGGAGTCTCCCGGGCCACTGTCTCGTACGTACTGAACAACACCTCGGCCGTGCGCATCAGCGACCCCACCCGGCGCAAGGTGCGCGAGGCCGCCGAGCGGCTGGGCTACGTACCGCACGCCGCCGCGCGCTCCCTGCGCGCCGGGCACAGCAGGATCGTTCTGCTGCCCACGGCGCACATCCCCGTCGGACCGCTCTACAGCCATTTCTTCAACGAACTCCAGTGGGCGCTGCGCCGGCTCGACTACACCGTGGTGCAGTACGGCAGCCTCGGCCTGGACAGGGACGGGGCGGCGCGCGCCTGGGCGGAGCTGCGGCCCGTCGCGGTCGTGTCACTCGGCGAGATCGCGCTCACCCCGCACGGGGTGGAGGTACTCAAACGGTCCGGCGCGAAGGCCGTCATCACGTTGGGACCCGGGCGGGTCGAGGGCGCGCACGCGCTGGTCATGGACCAGAGCGCGATCGGCGGCCGGGCGGTGGAGCATCTGATCGGACGCGGCTGTCGCCGGATCGGGGTGGTGATGCCCGAGGAACCCGGTCTGGAGATGTTCTCAGGACCCCGGCTCGCGGGCGCCCGTGCCGCTGCCGAGGCTGGCACGGGCACGGGCACGGGCACGGGCGTACGGATCGTCCCGCTGCCGCTCGCGTACGAGGAGGGCTCGGCCGCCGCCCTCGCCGCTCGCTGGCGGTCCATGGGCCTCGACGCGGTCTTCGCGTTCAGCGACGAGTACGCGATGCTCCTGATGCGCGCGCTCCAGGACGAAGGAGTCGGCATCCCGGCGGAGACGGCCGTGATCGGCTCCGACGATCTGCTGCTCGGCAGGCTGCTGAGGCCCCGGCTCTCCACGGTGCGGGTCGACATGGTGACGGGACAGCGGCTGGCCGAACTCGTCGACCGGGTGGTCCGCGATCCGGGCGGCGAGCCGGAGCGGCACGACCTGATGGACTCGCGGGTCGTTCACCGCGAGTCCAGCTGACCCGGCGGCGGGGCGGGGCGCGCGCGGGTGCGCGCGGGGCGCGCGGGCGGCGACATGCGTGGCCATGACGGGGTGGCTAGCGTCGAACGTATGAGTACCGTTCCGCCGCGCTTCGAGATCCTGCTGGTGGCCGAGTTCACCGAGGGCGACGGAGGCCCGCCCGCCTCGGCGAACGCACTGCGCTCGGCACTCGTCGAGGCGACGGGCGAAACGGGGGCGTCCGGCTATCCGCGCTACGCGGGCAACGGCATGGAGGCCGATATCGACCCGGAGACCCGCACGGTGGAGGCGCTGCTGATCGACGGCTACGAAGTGGACTACGGCCTGTCGGTCCGCGTGATCGACGCTCCGGCCGCCTGAGGCACCGGGGCCCGGCGGCCCGCTTTCGTGGGATGTGTCGGACAGGACCCAGGCAGGGCCCAGGCCGGTTGACAGCCGTCGTCCGGAGGCAGAGACTCTGGCCGCGCCATTGTGAACCATGGTTCACCAGGCGAATGCCCTGATGGGCGAGGGGCGGCGTGGGGAACAACCCCGTCCGCGCCGTCACCGCTGTCACGCTGTGGGAGAGGAGCCGGAGATCCGATGACCATGCGCGATGTCTATGTCGTCGACGCCGTCCGTACGCCGATCGGCAAGTTCGGGGGTGCCCTGGCCTCCGTACGTCCCGACGATCTCGCCGCCCATGTGCTGAAGGCCCTGGTGGACCGCTCTCCGGAGCTCGACCCGGCCAGGATCGACGACGTCGTGTTCGGGGACGCCAACGGCGCGGGCGAGGACAACCGCGATGTGGCACGCATGGCCGTGCTGCTCGCCGGACTGCCCGTGTCCGTCCCGGGGGTGACCGTCAACCGGCTCTGCGGCTCCGGCCTCGAAGCGGTCATCCAGGCCGCCCGCGCGGTCGCCCTCGGTGACGCGTCCGTCGCCGTCGCGGGCGGGGTCGAGTCGATGTCCCGCGCGCCCTGGGTCCTCCAGAAGCCGGAGCGGGCCTTTCCGGCCGGCCATCAGCAGCTCCACTCGACCACCCTGGGCTGGCGCATGACCAACCCGGCGATGCCCAGGGAGTGGACGGTTGCGCTGGGCGAGGGCGCCGAACTGATCGCGGACAAGCACGCCATCACCCGGGAGCGGCAGGACGCGTTCGCCCTCGCCAGCCACCGCAAGGCCGCCGACGCCTGGGCCGCGGGTCTGTACGACGGAGAGGTCGTCCCGTACGACGGCGTGGACCTGGCCCGCGACGAATGCGTCCGCGACAGCACCTCGATGGAGGCGCTCGCCAAGCTGAAGCCGTCCTTCCGTACGGACGGGACCGGGACCGTGACGGCCGGCAACGCCTCGCCTCTCAACGACGGCGCCGCCGCGCTGCTCCTCGTCGACGAGGCCGGGCTGCGCGAGACGGGCCGCGAACCGCTCGCCCGTATCCGGGCCTCCGCGGTCACCGGCGTCGAGCCGCAGCTCTTCGGCCTCGGCCCGGTCGAGGCGGTCCAGCGGGCGCTGACCAAGGCCGGCCGTACGTTCGCCGATCTCACCACGTTCGAGCTCAACGAGGCCTTCGCCGCCCAGTCGCTGGGCTGCCTCGCCGAATGGCCCGGCCTCGATCCGGCCGTCGTCAACCCGCGCGGCGGCGCCATCGCGATCGGACATCCGCTCGGTGCCTCCGGCGCCCGGCTGGCCGGATCCGTCGCCCACCAGCTCGCCGCGGCGGGCTCGGGCACGGGCCTCGCCGCGCTCTGTATCGGCGTGGGACAGGGCCTCGCGCTCGTGCTGGAACGCTGACGGGAGGCGTGCCCAGGTCCGGCGGCTGGGGTTTGGCGGGTCCGGGTTCGCGCCGCGGAGCGTGAACTCGGCGTCCGGCTCCCGGCTCCGGGCCCGGGGCCGCCCTGGGTCACTGCGCGCCGTCGGTCACCGGGCGGCCCCGGTCACCGCGCGGCTTCGCTGTTCTTCGCCGTCGCCTCGGCCTCGGCCACCGACTTCCGCACCTCGTCCATGTCCAACGCGCGTGCCTGTCCGATCACGTCCTCCAAGGCGGTCTCGGGCAGCGCGCCGGGCTGGGCGAACACCGCGACATTGTCCCGGACGATCATCAGCGTCGGAATCGAACGGATCTCGAACGCGGCGGCCAGCTCCTGCTGCGCCTCCGTGTCGACCTTGGCGAAGACGAGGTCTTCGTGGCGCTCCGACGCCTTCTCGTACACCGGGGCGAACTGGCGGCACGGACCGCACCAGGAAGCCCAGAAGTCGATCAGGATGAAGTCGTTCTCCGACACCGTCCTGTCGAAGTTCTCCTTGGTGAGTTCCACAGTGGCCATAGCCTGATACCTCTTCCTGACTCTCCGGGTTGCGGCGCCTGCGACAACGGCGTGCGTCATCGCCGTATTCCTGGCCCCTGCCCGAAGATCGTGTGGCCATGCGACAGGCCTCGCACCAGACTGGCCCCTATGACGCATGCCACGGAAACCTTTGAATACGACGTTGTGGTGCTGGGAGCGGGACCGGTCGGCGAGAACGTCGCCGAACGGGCCAGGGCGGCCGGGCTGAGCACGGCGGTCGTCGAGAGCGAACTCGTCGGAGGCGAGTGCTCGTACTGGGCCTGTATTCCCAGTAAGGCCCTGCTCCGCCCGGCGATCACCCGCGCCGAGGCCCGGCGCGTGGCGGGGGTGAGCCAGGCCGTACGGGGGCCGCTGGACGCCGAGGCCGTGCTCGCCCACCGCGACGAGTTCACCGCGCACTGGAAGGATGACGGCCAGGTCGCGTGGCTCGACGGGACCGGTGCCGATCTCTACCGCGGACACGGCAGGTTGGACGGGAAGAAGAAGGTCTCCGTCACGGGCCCCGAGGGCGACACCCAGGTGCTGATCGCCCGCCATGCCGTCGCCGTGTGCACGGGCAGCCGGGCCGTACTGCCCGATCTCCCGGGACTCGCCGGTACCAAGCCCTGGACCAGCCGCGAGGCGACCAGCTCCGCGCGGGTCCCCGGACGGCTCGTGGTCGTCGGCGGGGGAGTGGTGGGCGTGGAGATGGCCACCGCGTGGCAGGCGCTCGGCTCCGACGTCACGCTGCTGGTCCGGGGTGACCACCTGCTGCCGAGGATGGAGTCCTTCGCCGGGGAACTGGTCGCCGAGTCGCTGAAGGAGGCGGGCGCCACGGTACGAACGGGCGTCTCGATCAGCGCGGTCGAGCGCGACGGCGGGACCGGACCTGTGACCGTGACACTGGCCGGCGGCGAGCGGATCGAGTGCGACGAGGTGCTCTTCGCCACCGGCCGCGCCCCGCGCACGGAGGACATCGGTCTCGCGACGGTCGGTCTGGAACCGGGCTCCTGGCTGACCGTCGACGACAGCTGCCGGGTCAAGGGCAGCGACTGGCTCTACGGGGTCGGGGACGTCAACCACCGCGCCCTGCTCACCCATCAGGGCAAGTACCAGGCCCGTATCGCGGGAGCCGCCATCGTGGCGAGGGCCCAGGGCGTACCGACCCTGGACGCGGGCCCCTGGGGCACCCACGCCGCCACCGCCGACCATGCCGCCGTCCCTCAGGTCGTCTTCACGGAACCGGAAGTCGGCGCCGTGGGTCTCACCCTCGCTCAGGCCGAAGCGGCGGGCCATCGTGTCCGCGCGGTCGACTACGACCTGGCCCGCGTCGCGGGCGCGTCCCTCTACGCCGACGGCTACCGCGGCCGGGCCCGGATGATCGTCGACCTGGACCGCGAGATTCTCCGGGGCGTCACCTTCGTCGGCCCGGACGTCGGCGAACTGCTCCACTCCGCCACGATCGCGGTCGTCGGCGAGGTCCCGATCGACCGCCTGTGGCACGCGGTTCCTTCCTACCCGACGATCAGCGAGGTGTGGCTGCGCCTGCTGGAGACGTACCGGGGGTAGGGCGTGTCTTCGAGGTCCCGCCTGCCCGGCGGCGGCCCGGCTCACCCCGTCCATGCCGCGGGGGCCCCGCCAGGACCAGGGTGACGACAAGGGAGGCCGCCGCCGTCAGCGCCATCGCCGTCGAGGGCGAGGTGTGCTCGGCGGCGGCTCCCGCGAGGGCCGCGCCCACACCCTGCATGGTGAGCATGCCGGAGGCGTGCAGGCCGAGGGCGTGGCCGCTCGACTTCTCGGGTGTCAGGGCCATGAGCCGCTCCTGGAGCAGCAGATTCGACGCGTAACCGACCGAGGCGAGAACGACGGCGGTCACCGCGAGCGGCAGCGCCGGGCGCAGGGCGAAGAGCAGATACGGGGCGGCGAGCAGCAGACACAGGGGGGTAGCGAGCCGGCCGCGCCACCGCCGGGGGACGCACCTGCCGATCGCGACGTCCCCGGCCAGCATGCCGAGCGCCGCGACGGCGAAGAGCGGCCCCGAGTGGCGGGGCGCGTAGGGGATGAACAGCGATTCGCAGCCGACGATCAGCCCGTTCGGCACCCAGAGGGCGAGATAGACCCGGCGGCGGGGGCCGGACGACAGCAGCCACGCGTTGTTCCGCCAGGTCTCGCCCGCCGACGGACGCCCGGCGGCACGCGGCGGGCGCCGGCCGAGACCGCACCGGGCGACGGCGGCCGCGACGAGATACAGGAGGGCGCCGACGAGCAGCGCCCCGCGCGGCGACAGAGCGGTCACCAGCACACCGCCGACGGCGAACCCGCCGATCTGCGTGGCACCGGCGGACATGTTGAGCAGGGAGCGGCCCAGCAGATATCCCTCCTTCGCGAGGACCTCGTTCAGCAGTCCGTAGCGCACCCCGCCGCTCAGCGAGCCGATCGTTCCGAGGCCCAGAAGGGCCGCGAGGGCGGCCCATACGGGCAGGCCGGGGAGGGCCTGGAGAGCGGTAGCGAGACCGAAGAGCAGCGCCGTGCCCGTCAGCGCGGCGCGCGGCGGCAGCCGGTCGGCCGCCGACAACAGGGTGGCCGCGCCGACCACCTGGGCGAGGGACGGGCCGAACATGGCGAGAGCGGAGAGCAGGGGTGAGCCGGTCTCCGTGTAGATCAGTGTGCCCAGGGCCGGGCCGCTCACCGCCTGGGCCGCCGTCTGCCCGGCGGAGGTCAGAAAGAGCGGCGTGAACTCCGGTGTCCGGAACAGATCTTGATAGGTGCGCATGGCCGGAGTCTCGGTGGCCCGCTGACGGGAGCGATACTGTTTCGCGGGGAGGCGAAACCATGGGGTGCTGGCTGGTCAGCGCGGACACGCTCGCGGAGAGCCGCTTCGTCGTGTCCCCGCTCGCCGAGACCACCGCGACCCTGAAGACCCTGGAGCGGGGCACCGCCGCGCACCCCGGCGAACGCGCCTGGCTCGACGCGTATCTGCCCGCCTACCGGGAGCGGCTGGCCGACGACCCGGTCACCGCGCTGCTCGTACGGGCCGGGCTGGGGCGCGGCTGGAACGCGACGTTCCTCACCCCCACGCCGACGGGCGAGGGCGAGCGGGCGTTCGCGGACGAGCTGGCGCGGATCCGCGAGACTCCCGCCGGGACGGCCCGTGCCGATCTGACCGAGTCGCTGGCGGGACCGCTCCCCGGCCGGCTGCGCCGGTCCGATCTGCCGGCCCGCGCCGCCGATCTGCTGGAGTGGGTGTGGACGGAGACGGTCCTGCCCCACTGGCCCCGGCGCCGGTCCATCATCGAGGCCGATGTCGTCGCGCGCACAGGGCAGTTGAGCCAGGGCGGCTGGGCGGCGGCCCTGGACGGCCTGCGGCCGGGGATGCGCTGGCTGGGCGAGGGCCGGCTGCGAATCAACGCGTACGACTATCCTCAACTGGAGCTGTCCGGGGCGCGGTTGATGTTCGTCCCGGTCACCCCCGGCCGTGGCTGGGTCTCCTGGGACACGTCCCACCGGTACGCCGTGGTGTACCCGTGCTCGGGCGCGCTGGCCGAGCCGGGCCGGGCGCCGGTGCCCGAGACACTGGGCGCGCTGCTCGGGACGGCACGGGCGGGCGTCCTCGTCCTTCTGGGCACGCCGAAGAGCACCACGCAGCTGGTGGCACTGACCGGCCAGGGACTGGGGTCGGTGGGCCGCCATCTCAAGATCCTGCTCGACGCGGGACTGGTCCGGCGCCGGCGTACCGGGCGGTCCGTGCTCTATTACCGCACGGACGCCGGGCAGGTCTTGATGGATGCACAACGGCCCGAGTGAGGAAGGCCGTCTCCCTCGCCGTCCCGGCCCGCCTCATCATGGTCCTCGATTCATCCGATGGATACGGACGGGCAAGAGAATGGGGTCCTGAAAAGAGCATTGACAGGTTCTTGTCATACTTCAATCATCGGACCTTATGACGGAACTTCACAGACGCCATGTACTCGGAATGACGGCAGGAGCGGCAATCGGCGCCGCTCTGGTCCACCCGGCCACGGCCGACGCGAGTCCGCGCACCACGCTGCCGGGGACGGAAACGGTGACGGGAACTGGGACGGAAACGGAAGGGGGAGACGGCGACTGGGGCACGGTCCCGGCCGCTCTCCCCGTACCCCTGGAGCAGTGGTTCGACAACGACGGCATCGACACCGCGGACGCCCGCGGCGGGAACTTCGACGGCTCCGGCTACACCTTCCCCGGCGAGGAACTCCCTGCGGGGGAGGTGGAGATCGACGGACTGGCCTATCTCTTCCCGGCCGCCACGGCGGGGGCGAAGAACAACATCGTCGCCCTCGGGCAGCGCGTCGAACTGCCCCCGGGCCGGTATCTGTCGGGCCACTTCCTGACCGCGAGCAGTTACGGCGAGACCTCCGGAGAGGCCACCGTCCACTACGCGGACGGCACCACCTCGGCCGCCGCCCTCGGTGGGCCCGACTGGTACGCGGGCAAGGGCGCCCTCGTCGCCCCGTACCGCTACGGTCCCACCGGCGCCAAGGATCCGCACCAGGTCGTGATCGCCGCCTCCACGCTCACCATCGACCCGGGCAGGGAGGCCGTGGCTCTCACCCTGCCGGTCACCCGCCCCGCCGAGGAGAACTCCTCCTCGCTGCACATCTTCGCCCTCTCCCTCCAACCGGCCGTCGAGGGACGGGCGTTGGCGCTCCGAGGCGTGCACTCGACGACCTCCTCGCTGGACCACGGCGCCCAGAGCGTCGAGGCCACGGTCGTCAACGCGGGGACCGTGGGCATCCTCGCCGCCGACGGGCTCAGCCTCTCCGTGGACGTCGCGGGCGCCCGTACGGTCGTACCCGGTCGCGTCACCCGGCTCGCTCCCGGCGACGAGACCCGCGTACGGATCGGCATCCGCCCCGGCCCCGGCACCGCGCCGGGAACCAGCGAGGACGGCCGGATCGTCGCCCACGGCCGGGGCCGGCAGGCCGCCGAGGCGCGTCGCTCCCTCACCCTGGGAGTGCCCGACTTCCAGCCCACCGACGACTCCCTGAATACCCATCAGGCGCCGTACTGGTTCCAGGACGCGAAGTTCGGCATCTTCATCCACTGGGGCGTCTACTCCGTGCCCGCGTGGGCGCCGGTCGGGGTGCAGTACGCCGAGTGGTACTGGTCCCAGATGCAGGACCCGAACAACCCGACGTACGCGTACCACCGCCAGACCTACGGCGAGTCGTTCGCCTACGACGACTTCATCCCGCAGTTCCGCGCCGAACGGTTCGATCCGCGCTCCTGGGTCGAGCTGTTCCGGGACGCCGGCGCCCAGTACCACGTCCTGACCTCCAAGCACCATGAGGGATTCGCCCTCTGGGACACCAAGGTCTCCGACCGCAACTCGGTGAAGATGGGCCCGAAGCGCGATCTGATCAGGGAACTCTTCGACGCGTCCCGCCGCTACACACCGGAGCTGCACCGCGGTCTGTACTTCTCGATGCCGGAGTGGTTCAACCCCGACCACCCCTGGGAGGGGCACGCGCCCCGCAATCCGTACACCCTGGAACCCGTCCCGTACACCGGCCACTTCGCGGGCCAGGACTACATCAAGGACCTCCAGGCCCCGCAGATGCTGGAGCTGATCGAGGGGTACGACCCCGAGATCCTCTGGTGCGACATCGGCGGCGACAACGACAGCCATCGTGTCCTGGCGGAGTACTTCAACCACGCCAAGAACCGGGCGCGCCCCATCGAGGTGACCGTCAACAACCGCTCGGGGATCGGCCCGCACGACTTCACCACGCCCGAGTACACCACGTACGACTCGGTCGTCACCGCGAAGTGGGAGGCCAGCCGGGGGCTGGACCCGCGCTCCTACGGCTACAACCGGGCCACTCCCGACGACAAGTACATGACGACCGAGGAAGTCATCCACTCCCTCGTCGACATCGTCTCCAAGAACGGCAACTTCCTGCTCGACATCGGCCCGCGGGCCGACGGCACCATCCCGGAGATCATGGAGCGCGGGCTCCGGGAGACCGGGGAGTGGCTGAAGGTCAACGGCGAGGCGATCTACGGCAGTACGTACTGGGCGAGGATGCCGCAGCTCGGTGAGGACCTGCGCTTCACGGTCCGGCCGGAGAAGGCGTTCTACATCCACTCGCTCACCCGGCCGGGCAGTACCCTCACGGTCGAGGCTCCGGTGCCCGTCAGGCCCGGGGACCGGGTGACGCTGCTCGGCCACGACCGGCCGCTGAGCTGGCGTACGACCGGCGGCAAGCTGGTCGTCGACGTCCCGTCGGCGGCGCGCGGCTCCGGGCGGCACGTGTGGGTGTTCAAGGTCGACTGGCGGTCCTGAGGCCGGCAGGGGGCCGGGGCGGGAGCCATCTCCCGCCCCGGCCCCCTCGGGCCGTGCCGGTGCTCAGCAGATACCGTCCGTCGGCTTGGGGTTGCTCAGCGCGAACAGCGGGCGCAGCCTCAGACCGGCCCAGGTGCCCAGGATCGCGACGGCCCCCCAGATCCAGCCGTGCAGACTGCCCGACGCGATGCCCGCCAGATAGGCGCCGATATTGCAGCCGCCGGCCAGCCGGGCACCGATACCCATCAGCACACCGCCCAGCACCGCGGCGACGGCGGTCCGCCACGGCACGCCGCGATGGAGCGTCCAGGTGCCGCCCAGCGCCGCCGCCAGCGCCGCGCCGATCATGATGCCGATGTCGGTCAGGCTGTTCTTGTCGGTGAGCACCGGGCCCGCCAGCATCTCGGCGTTCTTGGGCTGCTGCCAGAACGTCCAGGTCTCCGGGTGTCCGCCGAGGGCGCGTACCAGCTCCGAGCCCCACAGGCTGAACGCGCTGGTGATGCCCCAGGCGCCGCCGGAGACCAGCAGTACCCCGGCGCCGAGCACGGACAGCGCCAGGGCGCCGGCGGCCAGCGGCCAGGAGCCGCGGAGCACCCGAGCGGCGGCGCCGCGCGCGGACGGTACGGGGCCGGTCGGCGGCGGGTTGCGGCGGGCCTGGACACGCCGCGAGACGACCACGATGAGGGCGAGCGCGACCATGGTCACGGCCCAGGAGCCGAACCAGCCGATGTGGTCGGCCATGACGACGGGCTCGAAGGCGGGCAGGTCCTTCCAGAGGCCGAACTGCCAGGCGGCGAGGGTCGAACCGGCGATGAAGCCACCGAGGGTGAGCACGATCGACGACTGCCCGGAACCGACCGCGAACAGGGTTCCGGAGGCGCAGGCGCCGCCGAGCTGCATGCCCACGGCGAACAGGAACGAACCGGCCAGCAGCCCCACACCCAGGGTTCCGGCCGAGGGCGCGGGCACCGAACCGAAGAGGCCGGTGCCGGTGCCGATCACCAGCGCGAACAGGGTCGCCGTGGTCCCGAGCAGCAGGGCGTGGGCGCGCAGCCCGGTGCCATTGCCGACGGCGACGAGCTGCCGCCACGCGGAGGTGAAGCCGAAGCGCGAGTGGAAGAGCGCCACACCGAGGCCGAGGCCGAGCAGCAGGAGCACACCGGGCCTGGCCCCATGGGCGGACCACACATAGCCGGTCAGCGCCACGGCGATCAGCGCGGACACGACGAGCGGCACCGGGCGCACGGGCGGGGCGGGGGGAGCGTCGGGACGGGGTACGGAGGTGGGGGAGGGGGAGAGCAGGGCGGCGGACTTCGTCGCCTCCACGGGCGGTGCGGTCATTGCGGGGTCTCCGAGGACGGGGAACGGGAGGGCCGATGTGTCAGGGGGAGGCCGCCGATGGCCGTAACGCAAGACGTCCCGAGAAGAGGGACGCGGCGGCTTCGGGTTTGCCGGCCGAAGGCCCGGCGGCGACCGATTCAGCGGCGACAGGTCGGGCGGCGACAGAGGCCGTCGTCGACACACCACGCCGAGTTCGCGAAGAGCGCGAGACAGAGGAGGCGAGCGGGTGCGGACATGCGTATGAGCATAAGGGCTGGTTTCCGCCTTGTGGACCGTTGTCTCGTCATGCGGTCGGCAGGGGCGGTCCGTCGGGATACCGCGGGCCGGGGGGTCCGTCGGGATGCCGCGGGCCGGTGGGGCCCGTCGGGGCGCCGTCAGACCTTGGCGGAGGTCCGCGCCGGTGTGGGCCGGCGCGTGGGGAGGGTGTCGATACGGTAGTCGTGGCCATGCCACCAGCCCGTTCGGAGGCGCCGGGCGTTTTCTGATGCGCATAGCTCCCTGTTGAGGATCCATGGCGTCCGGTCATGGACCCTTCGTGGGCGCGGCTCATGGATCGCTCCCCGCCCGCGGTCGCGACGCCGCCCGGCGCGGAAACGTCTCCGACATCTGGTGATCGCCGACGGGAAACACCGGCTGCCTACTGTCCCCGCGAGGGAACGCTCCCGCCCCACCACCCCGGCCCAAGGAGGCGTGGCATGAGCACCGAACCACGGCTGATAGCGCCCGACAGCCATCCGGAGCCCCACGAGACGGGGCCGGCCACCGCGGACACCGCGGACACCGCGGACACCGCGGACACCGCGGACACCCCGGGCGTCCCAGGCGCCCCAGCCACCGGAGACCGCGCGGTCAGCGAGACCCTGGAGGACTACACCCTCCGGTTCGCGCCGCGTCGTTACCGCCGCTGGACCCCCATGGTCGTGGCGACCACCGCGCTGGGCGGTATCGCCTATCTCGCCGACTTCTCCATCGGCGCCGGTATCGGACTCACCCACGGCACCGGCAACGCGCTGGCCGCGATCGGCGTCGCGGCGGCCGTCATCTTCATCACCGGATTCCCGCTCGCGTACTACGGGGCGCGGTACAACATCGACCTGGACCTCATCACCCGCGGTTCCGGCTTCGGTTACTACGGGTCCGTGCTGACCAGCGTCATCTTCGCGAGCTTCACCTTCATCTTCTTCGCCCTCGAAGGCTCGATCATGGCGCAGGGGCTGAAACTGGGCCTCGGACTGCCGCTGTGGCTGGGCTATCTCGTCTCCACCCTCATGGTGATCCCACTGGTCATCTACGGGATGAAGGCACTCAGCAAACTCCAGGTCTGGACAACTCCCGTCTGGCTGCTGCTGATGGTGGGCCCGCTGGTCTATCTGGTCGCCAGTGACCCGGGCACGGTCAACCGCTTCCTCGCGTACGCGGGGACCGACGGCGACGGCGGTGTCAACACCGCCTCGGTACTGCTGGGCGCCGGCGTATGCCTGTCGCTCATCGCCCAGATCGGCGAGCAGATCGACTACTTGCGCTTCATGCCGCCCAAGACCGAGGCGAACAGGCGCGGTTGGTGGACGGCCGTGGTGATGGCAGGACCCGGCTGGGTGGTGCTCGGCGCGCTCAAGCAGGCCATGGGGGTCTTCCTGGCCGTGTACATCCTCTCCGAGGTGGGGCCGGCGGCGGCCACCGAACCCATCCAGCAGTTCCGCGGCGCCTTCGACGCGATGATGCCGTCCTGGCTGGTCGTACCGCTGGCCGTGGTGCTGGTCGTGATCAGTCAGATCAAGATCAATGTCACCAACGCCTACTCGGGCTCCCTGGCATGGACCAACTCCGTCACCCGCGTCACCAAGCACTATCCGGGCCGGATGATCTTCGTCCTGGTCAATCTGGCGTTCGCGCTGATCCTGATGGAGGCCGACATGTTCAGCTTCCTCAACAGCATCCTGGGGTTCTACTCCAACTGCGCGATCGCCTGGGTCGTGACCGTCGCCACGGACATCATGATCAACAAGTATCTGCTCAGACTCTCCCCGCGGACGCCCGAGTTCCGCCGGGGCATGCTCTACGCGGTCAACCCGGTGGGTGTGGTGGCCTTCGTCGCCGCGTCCGGACTCTCGATCGCCATGTACTTCCACGCGCTGGGCGACACGCTCCAGCCGTACTCACCCGTCGCCGCCGCCGCGATCGCGCTCGTCGTCACACCGCTGATGGCCGTGGCCACCAAGGGCCGTTACTATCTGCGGCGCACCGACGACGGGATCGACGAGCCGCTGCTCGACGCCGAAGGAAACCCCGGCGCGACCACCTACACCTGCCATGTGTGCCGGCAGGAGTTCGAACGGCCCGACCTGGCCGCCTGCCTCACCCACGACGCCGTGGTCTGCTCGCTCTGCCTGAGCACGGACAAGGCGGGCGGCCATCTGCTGCCCGCGGCGCCCGCCGCTCCCTGAGGAGGGCGGGCCCCGGGGCGCGGTGTGTTACGGCCTCGGTGAGGCCGGGGCGGAGAGCGTGCCCCGGACCTCCCGGGCCGCCGCGACCAGGTTCTCCAGCGCGGCACGGACCTCGGGCCAGCCACGGGTCTTCAGCCCGCAGTCCGGGTTGACCCAGAGCCGTTCGGTGGGCACCGCCTCAAGTCCCTTGCGCAGCAGACCCGCCACCTCCCCGGCGGACGGGACGCGGGGCGAGTGGATGTCGTACACCCCCGGGCCGACCTCACGCGGATAGCCCGCGGCGGCCAGCTCGTCGGCGACCCGCATATGGGAGCGCGCGGCCTCCAGACTGATCACATCGGCGTCCAGGGCGTCGATGGCCGGCAGGATGTCGCCGAACTCCGCGTAGCACATGTGCGTATGGATCTGCGTGTCCGCGCGGACCCCGGCGGTGGTGATACGGAACGCCTCGGTCGCCCAGCCGAGATACGCCTCGTGGTCGCGGGCGCGCAGCGGCAGCGTCTCACGCAGCGCGGGCTCGTCCACCTGGATCATGGAAGTGCCCGCGCGCTCCAGGTCGTCGACCTCGTCGCGCAGCGCGAGGGCGACCTGCCGCGCCGTGTCGCCGAGCGGCTGGTCGTCCCGTACGAACGACCACGCCAGCATGGTGACCGGGCCGGTCAGCATGCCCTTGACCGGCCGGTCGGTGAGGGACTGCGCGAACGTCGTCCAGCGCACCGTCATCGGGGCGGGGCGGGAGATGTCCCCGGCGAGGATCGGCGGCCGGACATAGCGGGTGCCGTACGACTGGACCCAGCCGTGCCGTGTGGTGAGATACCCCGTCAGCTGCTCGGCGAAGTACCGCACCATGTCGTCGCGTTCGGGCTCGCCGTGCACCAGGACATCGATGCCGGTCTCCTCCTGGAACGAGACGACCTCACGGATCTCGGCCTCGATACGCTTGTCGTACCCCGCCGCGTCGATACGGTCGGCCCGCAGATCGGCACGGGCCGTGCGCAACTCCCCCGTCTGCGGGAACGATCCGATGGTCGTCGTCGGCAGCAACGGCAGTCCCAGCCCGGCGCGCTGGGCCGCCGCTCGCTGCTGGTACGGCTGGGAGCGGCGGCCGTCCGCTTCCGTGACGGCCGCGGCCCGCGCGCGTACGGCCGGATCGTTGGTGAGGGCGGATCCCGCCCGCGAGGCCAGGTCGGCCCGGTTCGCGGCGAGTTCGGCCGTGATGGCGCCGGTGCCGTGCGCGAGGCCCCGGGCCAGCGTGACGACCTCCTCGGTCTTCTGCCGGGCGAAGGCGAGCCAGCGGGCGATCCACGGATCGATCTCGCGCTCGGCCGTGACATCCAGCGGGACGTGCAGCAGGGAGCAGGAGGACGCCACATCGACCTGTCCGGCGAGTCCGAGGAGCGTGCCGAGGAGCGACAGCGACTTCTCGAAGTCGTTGATCCAGACGTTGCGGCCGTTGACCACACCCGCGAGGAGACGCTTGCCGGGCACCCCGCCGACCGCCGCCAGTTCATCGAGATTCGCGACGGCGGGGCCGGTGAAGTCCAGCCCGAGCCCGTCGATGGGGGCCTTGGCCAGTACGGACAGAGCGGCCCCGAGCCGGTCGAAGTACGAGGCGACGAGCAGCTTCGGCCGGTCGGTGAGGGCGCCCAGATCCCGGTAGGCGCGGGTGACGGCGTTCAGCTCCGCCAGGGAGCGGTCCGCCACCAGGGCGGGCTCGTCCAGCTGGACCCACTCGGCGCCCGCCGCGCGCAGATCGGCGAGTACCTCCGCGTACACGGGCAGCAGCCGTTCCAGCAGCGTGAGCGGCTCGAAGCCGGCGTCGACCCCGGGGGCCGGCTTCGCCAGCAGCAGGTAGGTGACCGGACCGACCAGCACCGGTCGCGCGGTCAGCCCGAGGGCGAGGGCTTCCCGGAACTCGCCGACCTGCTTGCCGGAATCCGCGGTGAAGACGGTGTCGGGACCCAGTTCCGGCACCAGATAGTGGTAGTTCGTGTCGAACCACTTGGTCATCTCCAGCGGCGTCACCTCCCGCGTACCGCGCGCCATCGCGAAGTACCCGTCCAGGGCGTCGGCTTCGACGGCGGCGCGGTGCCTGGCGGGGATCGCGCCGACCATGACACTGGTGTCCAGGACATGGTCGTAGTACGAGAAGTCACCGGTCGGCACCTCATGGACACCGGCGTCGGCGAGCTCCCGCCAGGTGGCGCGGCGCAGTTCGGCCGCGGTGTCCCGGAGGGCGTCGGCGCCGACCCGGCCCTTCCAGTAGCCCTCGACGGCCTTCTTCAGTTCCCGGTCCGGGCCCTGACGGGGGTAGCCGTACACGGTGGCCCGTGCTTCCGCGGCTGCGGACTTCGTGGTCAAGGGACTCTCCTTCGCGAGTATGTCTCCCAAGATCCCGACGACGGACCGAAGGCGCGAAGAGGTGACAGATCAAGCGGTCCACGGCGCTGTGCCGGCGCGGCTGCCCCGCCCGATATGTACGCCGACCCGCCCTCGAGGCCACCGAGATCTCCGCGCGCACCGGTGGCGCGCGGGCAGTGGCAGGTCTTCGGACTCGCGGGCGCGTCCCGTACCCGTACGTGCGCGGACACACACGTACCGACAGGGACCCCTACTGGCCGTCGCTTCCCGGGTCCGGCTCGGACCCAGTGCTGATGACGGCGGTCGTTCCCACTCACCGCTGCGGGGCAGTCCCGGATTTCCACCGGGTTCCCTCTTACGACGCGCCTGCCCGGCTGGCAGGGCGAACCGACTGCACGAGCCACCTTAGCTCCTGTCCGGCCGATCTTCGTGGGCCGATCACCGACAGCACGGTTCGCATTCCGGCCACAGGACGGCTCCCGGCCCGTCGCCCCACCACACCTCACGCACGGGTCAGTAACTCCTCGATCAGGGCGCCCACCTGCGCGGTCTCGATCAGGAAGCCGTCGTGTCCGTACGGCGACTCGATGGTTCTGAGCCGGTCGGCCCCGGGGATGGCGGCGGCCAGCTCCGCCTGCTGGGCCGGCGGATAGAGCCGGTCGGAGTCGACCCCCGCGACCAGGGCCGGCATCCGGACCCGGCGCAGGGCGGCCGCGGCGCCACCGCGGCCCCGGCCCACGTCATGGCCGTTCATCGCTTCGGTGAGCGTCACATAACTTCCCGCGTCGAACCGGCGCACCAGCTTCGCGGCGTGATGGTCGAGATACGACTCGACCTGGTACCGGCCGCCCCGCCAGGGATGGCCGCCCGGCTGTGGCCCCCGGCCGAACCGGGCGCCGAGCTCCGGCTCGCTGCGGTAGGTCACATGCGCGATACGGCGGGCCATCCCCAGTCCCCGGTACGGACCGCCACCGGCCGGGGCGTCGTGGTAGCGGCCCCCCTGCCATGCCGGGTCCGACCGGATCGCCGCGATCTGGACGGCGCCCCAGGCGATCTGCTCCGCGGACGCGGCGGCGGGACACGCGAGCAGCAGCAGCGACCCCGTGCGCTCCGGCAGGCCCACCGCCCATTCGAGGGCCCGCATACCGCCCATGGACCCGCCGATGACGCCGGCCCAGCGCGCGATCCCCAGCGCGTCGGCGAGGGCCGCCTCGGCGGCGACCTGATCGCGCTGGGTCAGATACGGGAACTCCGGCCCCCAGCGGCCCCCGCCCGGCGGCGCCGACGAGGGGCCGGTACTGCCCTGGCAGCCACCGAGCACGTTCGGCGCGAGCACGAACCAGCGGGTGGTGTCGAGCGGCCGGCCGGGACCGACCAGGGCATCCCACCACCCCCCTGTGGGATGCCCCGGCCCGGCCGGTCCCGCGATATGGCTGTCCCCCGTCAGCGCGTGCAGGACCAGCACCGCGTTCGAGCCGTCGGGGGCGAGCCGCCCCCAGGTCTCGTACGCGAGCCGAACCCCGGGCAGCGCTCCGCCCGCCTCCAGCGGGAGCGGACCGTCGAGCGTCACCCAGGAGCGGCGGCCGCCGGGATCCCCCTCCTGCCAGCCACCGGTGGCCGGTGGGAGGGGGAGCGTGGCCGGTTCGGCGGAGGTGTTCAGGACGCCACCTTCGCGGCGCGGAACCCCGCCTCCAGGTCGGCCTTGAGATCGGCCACGTTCTCCAGCCCCACCGAGAGCCGCACCAGCCCCGGAGCGGTGCCCGTCGCCGCGAGCTCCTCCTCGCCGAGCTGGCTGTGGGTGGTCGACGCCGGATGGATGATGAGGCTGCGTACGTCACCGATATTGGCGAGATGGCTGAAGAGTCCGACCCCGTCCACGAACCTCTTGCCCGCCTCGACGCCGTCGCGCAGTTCGAACGCGAGAACCGCACCGGCGCCGTGCGGCAGGTAGCGCAGCCCGGCCTCGTACCAGCGGTTGGACGCCAGCCCCGGGTAGTGGACGGCGGAGACCTCGTCGCGCTGTTCCAGCCACTCGGCGAGGGCCAGCGCGTTGGACGTGTGCCGCTCGACGCGCAGGCTGAGCGTCTCCACGCCCTGGAGCAGCAGGAACGCGGAGTGCGGGGAGAGCGCGGGGCCGATGTCGCGCAGCAGCTGGACCCGGAGCTTCACCGCGAAGGCGCCGGGGCCCAGATCCGGCCAGTAGCGCAGCCCGTGGTAGCTGGCGTCCGGGGTGTGGAAATCCGCGAACCGTTCGGTGTGCGCGCCGAAGTCGAAGGTGCCCCCGTCGACCACCACCCCGCCGATGGTGGTGCCGTGCCCGCCCAGGAACTTCGTCGCCGAGTGCACCACGATGTCCGCGCCGTGCTCGATCGGACGGAGCAGATAGGGCGTCGGGACGGTGTTGTCGACGATCAGCGGCAGCCCGGCGTCGTGCGCCGCGTCCGCCACCGCCCGTACGTCGAGGACATTGCCGCGCGGATTGCCCAGCGTCTCCGCGAACAGCGCCTTGGTGTGCGGGCGTACGGCGGCCCGCCAGGCGTCGATGTCGTCCGGGTCGTCGACGAAGGAGACCTCGATGCCGAACCGGGGGAGCGTGTGCCGGAAGAGGTTGTACGTCCCGCCGTACAGGGAGGTGCTGGAGACGATGTGGTCCCCGGCGCGGGCCAGCGTCAGGATCGCCAGCGTCTCGGCGGCCTGCCCCGACGCGAGCGCGACGGCCGCGACCCCGCCCTCCAGAGCGGCGATCCGCTGCTCCAGGACGTTCTGTGTCGGGTTGTGGATCCGGGTGTAGATATTGCCCGGTTCGGCGAGGGAGAACAGATCGGCCGCGTGCTGGGTGTCCTTGAAGACGAACGACGTCGTCTGGTAGATCGGCACCGCGCGGGCGCCGGTCGTCGGGTCGGGCTCGGCGCCCGCGTGGATCTGCTTGGTCTCGAAGGACCATGAGGGGCCGGCGTCCTGCCGGGAGATGTCCTCGGGAGTATGTCCCCCGGTGATGGAGTCGACGGGCTGGCTCATATCAGGCCTCGCACGGGTTCTTGTGGCAGCGGGAACGCATGATGAGCGGATCGCTGGATGAGGGGGATCGCTGGACGAGCGGGATCGCTTGATTACGGACCGTAGAGCCGTCGCGACAAGGCGGGAAGCGCGCCGCGCGCATGGCCATGAACCCGCAACATCCAGGAAATACAAGGCGCTTGCGATGGTGGCCCGCCGGCGGATCGAGGCGCGATGCCGTGACGTGTCGAGCGACGGACGCCGAATCCATCAGGTCCGGCGGGCGCGCCGGCCCGCGCGGCGACGGCCGCGGTGACGCTGTGCCCACGGGTAGGTGATCAGCAGAAAGACGGTCGCGACGACGGCGATCGCCTCGGCGACGACGGTGAGCTTCTTGTTGCCGTACCAGATGGGCTCGTACATGTTCGGGATCGGGCCCAGTTGGCCGACATCGACATAGCGGTAGACCAGCAGCAGCGCCAGACCGCCGGCCGCCACGAGCCACGCGAAGAGATCCCCGGGCAGCCGCTGCCAGACCAGCACGAGCAGCGCCGCGAGCGACGCCAGGGCGGCCTCGATGCGGAAGAGGTCGCCCTGGCTGATGCTCGCGGTGACCACGTCGTACTGATCGGCCAGATAAGCGTGGAGATAGGCGTCCCACGCGAGACCGGCGGCGGCCAGCAGCCGGGCCGCTCCGCGCAGCAGCCGGAGTGTCCGGCCGGAACCCGAGCGGACGCCGGAGGGCGCTGAGGGCATCACTTCTCCCGGGGTTAGTAGCCGCCGCCGGTGTTCTGCTGCGGAGTGGTGTTCTTCTTGCCTGAGGTGCCGACGACGTACCAGGTGTCGTGGAACGAGACATCGCCCTGGCCGTTGGTGTCACCGGGCTTGTGGTCGCCCGTGAACCGGTACAGGGGATGGCCGTTGTAGGTGGCCTGTATCGCCCCGTTGTCGCGATTGGTGGTGGAGAGAAGGTTCTCCTTCACCCCGCCGGTACCCGCCTCCGGCTTTCCGGCGACGATCAGGGGCGGCCAGATCTTCACGCAGTCACCCGTACAGGTGGACTTGTGCCGGTGGTCCGCCACGAAGAGATAGAGGGTCCGCCCCTCGCCGTCGACCAGGATCTTTCCGAGAGAGGTGGACCTCGCGGACACCTTGCCGACCGCCGTGGCGGAGGGGGACGGGCTCGCGGTGGCGGACGCGGAGGCCGCCGCGAGATCCTCGGGCGCCCCGGACCTCTTCGCCGGCGCACCGCCGCCGCCCGAGCACCCCGCGACAGCCGCCCCGCACAGCAGGGCCAGGGTCATCGCGGTGGCACGCCCGGTGTTGGTCCCCATCGCGGCTCCTCGGATCCGGCCGGCCGCTCCACGGGCGGCGAGCCGCCCGCCGGATCACGGCGATACCACCCACTACACGCCACGCCCCGCTACGGGGCCACCGGACAGAGCCGTCCGAACGTACGCGGCGGGACGCACGGTGGGACGCACGGGGAAATGCGTGGTGAGGTGCGTGGCGAGACGCGTGGTGAGGTGCGTGGCGACGACCGCGCCGACGGCCCGGCGACAGCCCCCGGCACGAAGATGCCCCGCAGGACCGTGCCCAGCGGGCCGGGTCCGCTGTTCACCACACGGGAGTCCGGCGGCGCACCGCTCCGATCCGGGCCCCGGGGGCCGATCCCCATCCTCGTCCGAAAGGGGCTTGACGCCGTGAACGCAGCAACCATGAGCCCGAGGGGCCGTCCCGCCCCCTCACCACGTGGCCGGCCGAGCAGGCGGGACCAGTACCGCCGGGCCGGTCGCTGGCTCGCCCTGACCGCCGCCGCCCTGGTGCTGGGCACGGCCGCGGCGGGCGGCTGGTTCTACTCCGCGCTGAGCGGGAACATCCGTGGCGCAGGCGTGGACGAGGCCCTCGGCGACAACCGGCCCCGGGCCACCCAAGGCGAGAACGTCCTGATCATCGGCTCCGACAGCCGTGAAGGGATGGGCGGTGCCTTTGGCAGGAAGCTGACCACCATGCAGTCGGACACTCTGATGCTGCTGCACATCGGCGGCAGCGGCGAGTGGGCCACCGTGGTGTCGTTCCCCCGTGACTCCTGGGTGCGGATCCCCGCGTGCGGCCAGGGCAACGGCGCTGTCTCCACCCCCCATCACTTCAAGATCAACGAAGCGTTCGCGATCGGCGGTTCCACGGGCGACACCGCCAAGGCCGCCGCCTGCGCGATCAAGACCGTCGAACAGAACACCCGTGTCCGTGTCGACCACTTCATGATCGTGGACTTCCGGGGGTTCACCGGCATGGTCAACGCCCTCGGCGGGGTCGAGGTCTGCCCTCCGACGCCCATCCACGACAAGAAGGCCCATCTCGACCTCCGCGCGGGCTGCCAGACGGTGAAGGACGACGAGGCCCTCGGTTACGTACGCGCCCGCTACAGCCTCGGTGACGGAACGGACATCGGCCGGATCGGCCGCCAGCAGGAGTTCATGCGCGCCCTCGTCGCCAAGGCCAGGGCCCAGCTGTACCAGCCGCGGGCGCTCTACGGATTCCTCGACTCGGCCACCGAATCACTGACCACCGACCCCGAACTGGCAGGCCTCAAGCCCCTCTACGATCTGGCGTCCGGCATCAAACGCATGCCCGCTGAGCGGATCACGTTCCTGACCGTCCCCCACTATCCCCGGGCCAGAGACGTCCCCGGCGACGCGGCCAATGTCGTCTGGAACCGGGCCGCCGCCCAGCAGTTGTTCAACGCCCTCGTCAACGACCGGGAGATGACCAGGGCCCGCCTGCTGAAAGCCGCGGAGCAACTGCCCCCGGCGGCCGGTACCGTTCGGGTCGCCGTCCTCAACGGCACCGACGTCTCCGGCAAGGCCCGCGAGACCGCCGAACGGCTGCGCGCGCTCGGCTTCCGGATCACCGCGACCGGCAACGCCCCCGCCCCGGCCGGGCGGAGCACGCTCACCTACCCCGAGGGCTTCGCGGAACAGGCCCGGTCTCTGGCCGCGAGACTCCCCGGCCTCGCCCCCGTCCCCTCCGGCGGGACCAAGCCCGGCACACTGACCCTCACGATCGGCCCCGATCTGCCCGATGTCACGGGATGACCCGCGACTCCGCCGCCCCGGCCCGCTGGTATCGCATGGCCGGCGGCCTCCGGGGCCCGGACCCGACCGGCCGTCGGACGACCCGTCAGTCGGGCCGCGCCAGTGACAGCAGCGCGTTGTACGCGCCCTGGATGAACGCCTGGCCGGCGGCCGGGGACGCATTCGTCAGCGCGACCAGGGCGGTGCGGTGGCGGGGACTGAACCCGGCGAAGGCGCTGAAGCCACGGGTGCCGCCGGAGTGGTGGTAGACATCGCCGTCCGCGCGGACGCGGATGTTCCAGATCAGCGCCAGCCGCTTGCCGCCGTCGTGCAGGGAGAGCCGGGGGCGGACCATGTCCACCAGCGCGGTACGCAACGTGACCGGCACCGGCACCGATGGCGCCGAACCGTGAGGGGCACCGGACGGGACGTCCGGCGTGGCGTCCAGCACGGCGTCGAGGAGGCCCAGCAGATCGCGCGCGCTGGACCGGACCGCGCCGGCTCCCGCGAGCCCGGGGATCAGCCACGGCGGCCGGGCGCGTCCGTGCCAGTAGCCGGTGGCCTGCGGAAGGTCGGGCCCGCAGCTGGTGCGGCTCAGCCCGAGGGGGCCGAGCACCCGGGCCGCGAGGAGGTCCCCGTACCCCTGTCGGCCGCCGGAGGCGGCGCGGGTGAGGAGATGACCGAGCAGCCCCACACCGAAGTTGGAGTACCGCACGCGCTCGCCGGGGCGGGCGCGCGGACGTGTCCGCGCCAGGGCGCGCAGCAGATCGGCGGTGGAGAAATGGGCATACGGATTGGAGAACCAGTCCGCCGCCGCGCTGCCGAGGAGCCCCGGGGGCAGCCGGGGCAGCCCCGAGGTGTGGGTGGCCAGATGAAGCAGGGTGATGGGTCCGCCGCGCGGCCGGGGGAGGGCTTCCGGCGGCAGGAACCGGGCCAGCGGATCGCCGTACGCCGCTTCCCCCCGGGCCACTTGCTCGGCGAGCAGCAGCGCCGTGAAGGTCTTCGTGAGTGAACCGATCTCGAACCGGGTGTCCGCCGTGACCGGGATCCCGCCGTGGTGCGAGGTGCTGCCGTACGTCACGACGGCACGCAGGTCGCCGTGGCGCAGCGCGACCGCGACCGCGCCGGTGGGCCGCGCAGCCGCTCTGATGGCGTCGGCGGGACGCCGCGTCCAGTCGGGCGGACGCGGCCCGCCGTCGGCGTCCGCCACGTACATCGCGCCCCCGCCCCCGCCCGCACCCGTCGTCCCCGTACCCGTCGACCCCGAGACCTCTTCCGGCGCCGCCGGCCCCGCCGTTCCGGTCGCCTCCTCCGCGCCCGCGGCGCCCAGCGTCACGAGCGGGCGCCGAGGGCACGGGAGACGGCGAGGGTCCCGGCGACCGCCGCGACCACGGTGGTGTGGTGGTGCGCGGCGAAGCGTTCCGCGGGATCGTCGCTGACGGGGTGGCCGTCACGGGGCATCAGCCCGTCCTCGTGCTGGATCCCGGCCAGCCGCTCCCACTCCGCCGGATCACGGCGGGGCTCGGGGAGGCAGTTGCCGACGATCAGCAGCTCGGCCACCAGGTCCCATTCGCCGATCTCGGACCAGATGTCGATCCAGCCGGGCAGCCAGCGGGTGAGGTACTGGGCGACATCGCCCGGCAGCCCCGAGGGCAGCCGGCCCCAGTCGGTGAGATGGAAGACGGTGTGCGTCATGTAGTAGGCGGTCATCCAGTCGATGAACCAGGGCTCCGGGCACGCGCCCAGCCAACTGGCACGGGACAGCGCGGCCCAGTCGGTGGCGAGGCCGCCCTGGTCGAATCCGCCGATCCGCGCCGCGTTGGCGACGGCGAGGCGGCGGTTCGGCAGCATCTCCGCCGCCCGCGCCGAACGCAGCGACGTGGTGTGCGCGAGCAGCAGGTCCAGTGCTTCGTGGCGGTAGTCGCAGCGGGTGAAGTGGGCGTACGTCTCCAGGGGATCGGTCATCATCGGATAGCGCAGCAGCCGCTCATGGAGCATGGCGCCGCCCCCCAGCTGCTTCCAGCTGAAGTCCAGCAGCTCGCGGGCGAGCCGTAGTTCGGAGGATCCGGCCACGCCCTCGCGCAGCACGAGCGAGGCCGCGAGCGCGGTCTCGCCCAGCGGCTTGTACACGCTGTCGGGCTCGGCGAGTTCGGCGGTGGTGTCGGGCGGCAGGGCGCCGTGCTCCCGGTGGGTGTGGAGCCAGGTCAGCGCCTGGGCGGCGATCCGGTGGGCGGCTTCTGTGACGGGCATGGCCATCGGGTCTCGGTCCGATCGGGTGCTAGTGCGGGATCCGGGTGGCTTGTGCGGAGGAACAAAGGGGCCGGGGGCCCGGGGCCGGGGTCGGTTCCGGGGTCCGGGTTCGGGGGTCGCTTCCGGGGTCCGGAGGCCGGGTCCTGGTCAAATGGCGATCAGCCGACGGGAGATCGCCGTGTCCAGCGCCGGCCGGTCACCGCCGGCCAGCAGGCCGATGTGCTCCACCAGCGGAGCCGCGTCGAGCGGCAGTCTCACCCCGTCCGAGCGCAGCCAGGCCAGCCAGCGCGCGATCCGCGCGGCGGTGGGGTAGTCCCGGCGCAGTACGGCACGGGTCGCCCCGCGTGCCAGCGCCAGCGGTGATCTGCGGGCGGCGTCATGCACCGGACCGTCCAGCCCCGGCAGCGCCAGCGTGGACAGTTGTCCCATCCTGACGGACCATTCGGCCCAGCCCGCCGCGTCGTCGGCCGGCGCGGCGTCCGCCGGGAGCGCCGGCCGAGGCGCCGTCAGCCGCGTGCCGTCACTGCCCGTGAGCACGGTCAGCAGGGTGACGGTTCCCCAGTCGCGCCAGGCCATCAGCCAGGGGCCCTCGGGTCCGGCGGGCGGCGGGGGCGGCGCATTCCGCACGGGCGGCAGCGCCGAGAACGCCAGGGTGATGGCCTGCGCGTCCTCGGGGCGGAGCGGGGCGCCCGCCAGCACAGCGGGGGCGAAGGTATCGGCGCCGAGGATACGGATGGCGGCCAGCGCGGCACCGGCGTCCTGAGCGCTCTCGACATGGGCGGCGACCACGGCCGCGCCCTCGGCGCCCCGCAGGGCTCCGAGGGCACGTCGTGCCAGGCCGGCCGCTGATTCCTGATAGGCGGTACGCGACCGGTCCTGGCTCACAGGCCCTTCGGCTCCTTCGGCTCCTTGGGCGAAAGGAGAAGCAGCAGAAGCAGCGCGCCCGCCGCTTCCGGCGCATAGACAGGAGCGTCGCTGAAGGGTGCCTCGGGTTCTGCCATCGCCATGGTCAACGCGTGGTGGTCCAGAGTGACTTCTCCCGGCCGGACGGTCTGAGAAAGCATCGATGGGCTCCTCATGTAGATGCCAAATGCCCTGTCTGGGCAATGCACCGCCCACGCTAAGTGACACTCGACAAACCGGCCAATTGGGATGATGGTTGGGCATTCCCGCACCTATACATGGAACGGAACGGTGGTCACCACGATCTTCGGGAGGGACCGGAGCGCACGCCGCAGCCGTCCCGCCAGCGGGCTGCGGAGCAGACGGTGCCACCAGTGCCGTTCGACGATCTCCGGCAGGATCACCGTGATGGTCAGATCGGGTCGCTGATGATGCAGGGATTCGAGATAGCTGATGAGCGGCGCCACCGTAGCCCGATAGGGGGAGAGAACGATCCGCAGTGGAAGATGGTCGCCCCACAGCATCCAGGCCTCGCGGAACCGCTCGGCATCCTCGTCGCTGGGGCTTACATGCAGTACCAGGAGAGGCTGCTGGAGGGAAGCGGCGTACGCCAGCGCGCGCATGCTCGCCTGGTGCAGCGCGTCGACCGGGACGACCGAGAGATGGCGGATCTCCTCCGGTGTCTCCTCGGTCTCCGGGTACTTCGTCCCGGCTGACGGGGCCTCGGGGCCGGCCGGCGGCTCCGCGCACGGCTGCGGCGTAATCGTGCGGCTGGGGATCTCGATCGCCTGGGGATGCAGCCGCAGCGCCTCCCCGACCTTGTCGTAATGACGCCGGATCCGCGTCGTCACCAGCAGGAACAGGGCGACGGTGAGAATCGCGAGCCACGCTCCTTCGGTGAACTTGGTGATTCCGGCGGTGATGAAGACCACCGCGGAGAGCAGCGCGCCGACGGCGTTGAAACAGAGGCTCTTGCGCCAGTGCCGGTCGCGCTTGCGCCACCAGTGCATCACCATCCCGGTCTGCGACAGGGTGAAGGCGAGGAACACCCCGACGGCGTACAGCGGAATCAGCGAGGCCGTCCTCCCTTCGAACGCGACGTAGACGCACACCGCCGCCACGGAGAGCAGGATGATCCCGTTGCTGAAGGCCAGTCGGTCGCCCAGCCGCAGAAAGATCCGTGGCGCGTGGTTGTCGCGCGCCAGCAGGGACAGCACCCGGGGGAAGTCGTTGTACGCCGTGTTCGCCGCCAGCAGGAGCACCAGCGCGGTCGCCGCCTGCGTGAAGACGTACATGGCGCCCGAACCGAAGCTGCGATGGGCCAGTTGGGACAGCACCGTCTCCCGCGACTGCGGAATCACACCTTCCAGGTAGACCATCGCCATCGTGCCGGCGAACAGCGCGATGAGCAGCCCGATCATCCAGGACAGAGTCGTGCGCGCGTTGCGCCAGGAGACCGGTTTGAAGGCGGGCACCGCGTTCGAGATCGCCTCGATACCGGTCATCGCCGTCGACCCCGAGGCGAAGGAGCGCATCACCAGCAGCAGACCGACGCCCTCCACCGCGTGCAGCGGCGGGGTCGGCACGGGTTCGAAGTCCCGGCCGGCCGCGTCGTACAGACCGACGGAGACCAGCGCGGTGATGGCGATGATGAAGGCGTAGGTGGGCGCGGCGAACAGCGCCCCGGCCTGCCGGACCCCCCGCAGATTCCCGGCCAGCAGTACGGCGATGACCAGCACGCCGCCCAGCACGGCGTCATCGGCCAGCCCGGGGACCGCCGAGGTGACCGCCGCCATCCCCGAGGAGACCGAGACGGCGACCGTCAGGACGTAGTCCGTCATCAGACCGGCCGCCGCCACCAGCCCGGGCACCCGCCCCAGATTGTCCGTGGCGACGATGTACGAGCCGCCCCCGTGCGGATACGCCCGGATCGTCTGACGGTACGACAGTCCGACGGCCAGCATCAGAAAGACGATCGCGAGGCCCACCGGCACCGAATACGCCAGCCCCGCGGCACCGCCGAGCACCAGGATCGCCAGCAGCGCCTCGGGACCGTACGCCACCGACGACAGCGCGTCGGCGGAGAGCACCGGCAGCGCGACCAGCTTGCGCATCCGCTCCCGCGCGATGGCCGTGCTCTTCAGCGGCGCCCCCAGAAGCACACGCCGGACGGAAGCGCCGAATCTGCCGAGAGGCTCGACGGCCTCGGTGTCCACCGTCTCGGGCGGCGCGCTGAGCGGGGGCACCTGCACGAAACGGCCGAAGCGGGCCGGGACGATCTGCGCAGGCTCCGGATAACTGCCGGTATCGGGGTCCACGGGCAGCGCGCGACGCCACTCGTCGGGGGCGGCGGACACCCGCTCCCACTCCCGCCCGACCAGTCGCAGCATCGTGGACTGCTCGGCGTCGAGCTTCGGCACGGAGAGCGGCACAGGGGGAGTGTCGCCCTGTTCCTGTTCCTGTTCCCGGTCCCGGCCGTCTCGGCCATCGTCTCCCTGGGATCCCTGGGTATCCGTCACACCCGCGAGTCTCATCGGCGGACCGCGCCACCGGCCCCACCCGCGCCGGTCGACACACGGCCGGGGACGGCGGGCAACCCGTTCGGACGTAAGGCCCGCCGCGGCCGCGGCACGCTTCAGCCCGCCGAACGGGCCGGGGCATCCCACCAGCCGCCCGATGGGGATGCCCCGGCCCCGGCGGATCCCGCACCATGGCTGTCTCCCGTCAGCGGGTGCGGGACCGGTACGAGGGGGCCGGACCCGCTACGGCCGAGGCGCGGCCCCCGGCTCCGGCGGGACCTCCCGGTCCGGCGCGGCACCCGGCTCCGGCGGGACCTCCCGGTCCGGCGCGGCACCCGGCTCCGGCGGGACCTCCCGGTCCGGCGCGGCACCCGGCTCCGGCGCCGCCCACAGCGACGACGGCGCCTCCCGCCGGATCACCGGCGCGATCTCCTCGGCGAACCTCTGGAGTTGCTCACGCTGCTCGGGCAGGCTCAGCCCGAACCCGTCGACGGTGATGGACTGCAGATCGTGCCGGTAGACCTCGTGGTAGCCGAGGATCTTGTCGATGATCCGCTGCGGGCCGCCGATGAGCTGCGGGCCGCTCTCGATCGCCTCCTCGATGGTGGTGAACGGGGTGTTGTAGCCGGCCTTGCCCACCAGATGAGGTTTGAAGGTCTGCTGGACGCGGGTCTCGTACTGCTCCTTGAAGTCCCTGACGGCCCGTTCCGTCGTGTCCGCGATATAGAGACCGCCGGAGCCCGCCGCCACATGAGCCCGCGCCGGATCGTGCCCGTACTCCTCGAACTTCTCGCGGTAGTGGCCGATCAGCCGTGCGTACGCCTCACGCGGCTGGATCGCGTTGGCGGTGAAGAGCGGGTCGCCGTGTCTGGCCGCCAGCTCGGGGGAGTTGAGGCTCGTGGCGGAGCCGTGCCACACCCGGGGCGGACCCGCGTACGGGCGCGGCAGGGTCGTGACACTCTTGAGCGGCGGCCGGAACAGGCCCTCCCAGTCGAGGTGTTCCTCGCGCCAGAGCCTGCGCAGCAGCTCGTACTTCTCGGCCTGGTACTCCCACTGCCGCTCCTCGTCCAGACCGAAGAGGTCGAAGTGCCCGGCCTCCGCGCCCTTGCCGATGACGAGCTCGATCCGGCCCCGGGAGAGCTGGTCCAGCGTCGCGTAGTCCTCGGCCACCCGCACCGGGTCCAGGATCGCCACGACCGTGACCCCCGTCAGCAGCCGGATACGCGACGTACGGGACGCGAGCGCGCCCAGGATCACCGTGGGACTGGAGGAGAGGAACGGGCCCGCGTGCCGCTCCCCGACGGCATAGGCGTCGAAGCCGAGCCGCTCGGCCTCCACCCCCAGCTCGACGACTTCGTTCAGCCGGTCGGCCGCCGGCGGGAGTTCCCCGGTGAGGGGGTGCGGTGCGTGTCCGACTATCGTGAGGACGGAGAATTTCATGACTGCCTTCCAGTGCGTCCGAGGTCCGGTCCGGGCGAGGGCCGGCGGGGGAGAGCCCGATCCGGCTACTGAGCGGTCTTCGGCAGTCCCTCGGGGTTGAGTTCGGAGGAGGACACGGCCTCGTTCGCCAGCCCCCACCGCTCCAGGACCTTCCGGTACGTACCGTTCTCGATGACCGTGTCGATCGCCTGCCGGAACGGCTTGATCAGACCGTTGTCCTTCTTGGTGGTGGCCGCGATCCTGCCCTGGACCTCGTCCCCCGCACCCGAGAACGTTCCGATGACCTCGGTCCGGCCCGTGGAGGCCGAGTGGTACGCGGCGACGGGGTTGGGGCCGAGGTACGCGTCCAGGCGGCCGGAGCCGAGCGCCAGATAGTAGTCGCTGGAGTTCTGGTAGATCTTGATGTCGGTGGGCTTCAAACCCTTCTTCACATTCGCCTTGTTCCAGTCGACCAGCAGCTTCTCCTGGTTGGTGCCCGAGGCGACCCCGATCGTCCGGCCCGCCACGTCCGCCGGGCCCCTCACCCGCCAGTCGGTGCCCTTCTTGGCCTCGAACGCGATGTTGTCCAGCCGGTAGGTCGCGAAGTCGTACTTCTCCTTGCGCTCCTCGGTGACCGTGATGTTGCTGAGGCCGAGGTCGTACTTGCCGCTGTCGAGACCGACGAAGATATTCGCCCAGTCGACGGTGTTGTAGTGCGGCTTCAGGCCGAGGACGTCCGCGATCAGCGAGGCGAGATCCGGCTCCACCCCGATCACGGTCTTGTCGTCGGTGGCGTAGAAAGCGAGCGGCGGCACGGAACCGGCCGCGTTGACGACCTCAAGGGTGCCCCGCTCACGGATCTCCGCCGGGACGAGCGCGGCGATGGAATCCACCGTGGGCGTGGTGATGCGCTTCTGGTCGGGGCCCACGTCGATCTGGAACCCCTTGTTGCCGCCGGCCCGGGGAGCCACCTTGTCGGTGCTGCCGTCGGCCGAGTTGCCGCAGGCGGTGAGCGAGAACGCGGTGACGAGGCCGAGCAGGGCGGCGGTGATACGGAGGGGACGACGACGGGGCGGCACGGAGGGCTCCTCGACAGGGTGGCGGAACACACGGACGGAAGGAAGGACGGAGCGAAGGCCGGATGAGGGGACGGGGGATGAGGGGATGAGGGGCCGGACGTCACAGGACCTTGGACAGGAACGCCTTGGTACGCGCGTGCAGGGGGCGGTCGAGCACATCCGCCGGCGGACCCTGCTCCACGATCACTCCGTCGTCCATGAAGACCACGGTGTCGGCGACTTCGCGGGCGAAGCCGATCTCATGGGTGACGACGATCATGGTGGTGCCGGTATGCGCCAGGTCCTTGATCACATCGAGGACCTCGCCCACCAGCTCGGGGTCGAGCGCGGAGGTCGGCTCGTCGAACAGCAGCACCTTGGGTTCCGGCGCGAGGGCGCGGGCGATGGCCACGCGCTGCTGCTGGCCGCCGGAGAGCTGACGCGGATAGGCGTCGGCCTTGTCGGCGAGGCCCACCCGCTCCAGCAGCCGTCGGGCCTGCTCCACGGCGACTTTGCGGGGCCGGCGCAGCGCCGAGACCGGCGCCTCGATGATGTTCTCGACCACCGTGAGATGCGGGAACAGATTGAAGTTCTGGAAGACGAAACCGATGTGCAGACGCTGCTTCAGCACCTCTCGTTCCTTGAGCTCGTACAGCTTGGCGCCCGCCCGGCGGTAGCCGATCAGCTCGCCGTCGATGCTGATGTATCCCCGGCTGAGCTTTTCGAGATGGTTGATGCTGCGCAGCAGTGTCGACTTTCCGGAGCCCGATGGGCCGAGCACGACGGTGACCTCGCCGGTGCGGACCTGGAGATCGACGCCGCGCAGTACTTCGAGCGCGCCGAAGTTCTTGTGGACACCGCGCACATCGACCATCGGACCGCCGTCGGCGGACGTACCGGCGGATGTGCCCGTGGCCGTGCCGGTGAGCGGATTGGGGTCGGTGCTCATTTCTGGATACCTCCGGTGGCGGCAGCGGCCCGCATCCTGCGGGTGAGGGTACGGACCCGCTGGAGCGGTGTGGGCGGGGGCGTGCGCTCGGCGCCGCGCGCGAAGTGCCGCTCCACGTAGTACTGGGCGATGGTCAGCAGGGTGGTCAGCACGATGTACCAGACGGTCGCGACCATCAGCAGCGGTACGAACCGCCCGTTGCGGCCGTAGACCACCTGCACCTGGTAGAACAGCTCCCCGATCGCCATCACCGAGACGATCGAGGTCCCCTTGAAGAGGGAGATGACCTCGTTGGCGGCGTTGGGAAGGATGCCGCGCATCGCCTGGGGCAGCAGGATGCGGCGCAGCTGCCGCAGCCGGGGGATGCCCAGGGCGGCCGCCGCCTCCAGCTGCCCGGCATCGACCGAGATGATTCCGCCGCGGACGATCTCCGCGGCGTACGCGGCCTGGTGCAGCGCGAGCCCGATGACAGCGGCGGACAGCGCGCTGACCAGGTTAACCGTGCCGAAGCTCCACAGGACGGGACCGAAGGGGATACCGATCCCCAACTCCTCGTAGAGATAAGCGAGATTGAACCAGAACAGCAGCTGCACGATGAGCGGGATCGAACGGAAGGCCCAGATGTACGTCCACGCCACCGTCTGGAGGATGACGCTCCTGCTCAGCCGCATGAAGGCGAGGACGACACCGAGCGCGAAGCCGAGCGCCGTGCCGTACACGGTGAGCTGGAGCGTCACCCAGACGGCCTTCAGTACGGTGTCGGCGGAGAGATAGAGGAAGAAGGTCTCCCAGTCCCAGCCCGGGTTGGTGACCAGACCGTGGCTGAACTGGGCGACCACGACGAGCGCGGCCACACCCGCAACCCAGCGCCAGTAATGGCGCGCGGGCACGACCTTCAGCGTGGCGAGATCATCCCGGTCCGGGACCGATCTCCCCGGTGGTACGAGGCGGCCGGGCGGCGGCGCGGCTTTCGCGGCGCCGGTTGCGGTGTCCATCAGCGGCTCCTGCCGGCTACTTCTTCTCGGGCGGACTGATCCGGGACTCCTCGATCGCGGAGTCGCCCGTTCCCCACTTGTCGAGAATCCGGCGGTAGGCGCCGTCGTCGATCAGCTGGTTGACGGCTCCCTGGAACGCCTTGAGCAGCGGGGAGCCCTTCGTGAAGGCGAAGCCGACATCGAGCCGGTGGAACTCGCCGAGGAACCTGACCCCGGCCGCCGGCTGGGCCGCCTGGTGGCGCAGGCCGTTGATCGTCGACATGACCACATCGACCCGGCTCTGCTGGAGGCTGGTGAGCAACGCCCCGTTCTCGGAGTACACACTGACCTTGTACGGCTCCTTGCCCGCCTCGGCGCAGACGCCCTTCCGGGAGTTGAGCGTGGCCTCGAAGGTGGTGCCCGCCCCCACCCCGACGGTCTTGCCGCACAGCTGGTCGAGCCGGGTCACCTCGTCGAGGCTCTTGTCGGCCGCGCGGACGGCGAACCCCTGACCGTCATTGACATAGGTGACGAAGTCGATCGTCCGGCGGCGTACGTCGGTGACCCCGAAGTTGCCGGTGCCGACGTCGTACTTGCCGCTGCCGAGCGCGGGCAGGATCGCCTCGAAACTCGCCTCTTCGCGAAGCAGCCGCACCCCCAGGATCTTGCCGACCGCGTCGGCGATGTCGATGTCCAGCCCGGCGGGGCGGCTGCTCGACGCGTCGGGGTAGTAGGCGCTGGGCGGCGCTCCCACGGAAGAGGCGATCCGTACGGTCCCCCGCTTCCTGACGTCCTCGGGGAGCAGGGCCGCCAGCGACGCGTTCTTCTTCAGTGAGACGGTGACATCGTCGGACGGCGCCGGTGAGGCGGCGCCGGCCGCCTCCTTCCCGGAGGCCGCGTCGGTTCCGCAGCCCGCGAGCACCGGCAGCAGCAGGGCGGCCACCAGCGCGGCAGCCACCTGGTGACGCATGGGCCGCGAACGGCCCGCGATCAGGATGCGCATGGGGTCACGCCTCTCTTTCGGAGGAATCCGGGAGTCGGTGGGCCGGCCGGCCGGCGAGGTGCTTCTCGCTCGCACGGCATCGGCGGCACCGGCGGATCGGATACGGAGGTCGACAGCCGGGTCGGACCGCCGGGTTCGGCGACGGAGGTCATCAGCCGGCCTCGCCCAGGGTCTGCGGGCCACGAGGGGCGTCCTCCGCGTCGCGCTTGGCGACCTCCTCGCGGACCAGCGGGATGACATGCCGGCCGAAGTCGATGGCGTCGCCCAGCAGGTCGTATCCGCGTGCGGAGATGATGTCGACACCCAGGTCGTAGTAGTCGAGCAGCGCCCGCGCGACCGTCTCCGGCGTACCGACCAGGGCGTTGGAGTTGCCCGCGCCCCCGGTGGCCGCGGCGGTAGGGGTGCGGGCCTTGATCGCGTCCACCGTCCGGTGCGCCTTCTCCCAGGCGAGCTCCTCCGTCGGCGCGATGATCGGCCGGAAGGCCACCTGGATACGGGGCGGGGTGGTACGGCCCGCCGCCCGCGCGGCAGCCTTCACCGCCTCGATCTGCTCGGCGGTCTTCTCCAGCGGCTCGCCCCAGAGCGCGTAGATGTCCGCCTCGGCGCCACCGGCCGCGTACGCGGCGGCCGAGGAGCCGCCGAACGAGACATCGGGCCTCGGCTGCTGGACGGGGAAGACATCGCTGACGAAGTCGTGGAACTGGTAGTGCTCGCCCTCGTGGTCGAAGGGCTCGTGCGAGGTCCAGATCCGCTTGACGATCTCGATGTACTCACGGGTACGGGAGTAGCGCTCGTCCTTGGTGAGCGTGTCCCCCTCGCGCCGCTGCTCCTGATCGCTGCCACCGGTGATGAAGTGCACCGTCAGCCGGCCGTCGCTGATCCGGTCGAGCGTCGCGAATGTCTTGGCGGCGAAGGTGGGATACGAGACATTCGGCCGGTGCGCGAGCAGGATCCGCAGCGTGTCCCGCCGGGAGGCGATGTACGCGGCGGCCGGAGCGGGGTCGGGCGAGCCGGAACCGTACGCGAACAGCACCCGGTCCCAGCCGTGGTCCTCATGGGCGCGGGCCAGCTTGAGTGTGTATTCCTTGTCAAACGCTGCGCCGGAGCGGGGACTTGTCTCCGACCCGTTGTGGGTGGCGGCTATACCGAGGAACTCCACAGGCATGACGGACCTTTCGTGCGGGGAGATGGATGTGCGTCGGCGCGAAGGCATGCCGAGGAGGACCCGGGCGGCCCGTGGACACGCCGGACACGAGGGACCACCGGCGGTACGGGACCACCGGCGGTACCGGGCAGCCGGGCGGGACGGGACAGCCGGGAGCGACGGGGCAGCCGGGCGGGACGGTGCGAGGGCGCGATGACGGGAGAGGAATGGGGCGCTTCAGGGAGAAAGCGGCAGCGAACGCCCGGTGAGACAAGAGAACTCGGCCCGCGACGGGGTCACCGAAGGGACGGGGTCACCGAGGGAGGGAGGGGCCGGTCAGGCGGCCCGCTGCCGGGTCAGGCGCAACAAGAAGCGGACCACACACGACCGAAGTCTATGTGGCCGCGTATGACCAACGGCAGCTGCTTCTGCATAAGGCCAATTGAGCACGGGACGTTCAGCGAAGTCAACAGGCTCTCGCTCTGTGGGCAGCGCGGGCGGTCCGGCGGTCTTGACAGTCGTCCGGCGTGCGGCCGTACGATCTAGAGGTGTGCGGTGCCGGCTCCTGCGTGAACGCCGGTCCGCACCGGCCGTGTTGAGGGACGCGGTACGCGTGATGACACCTGCCGCCCGGTCCACGCCGCCGACCGTCTCTCCCGCCGGAGCCCCCTCATGTCCGTATCGCCCTCGCTCGATGGACCGCGTGCCTCCGCCGCGGCCTCCCGGAAGACACACCTCACCGACCCCGCGGACGCCGCCCCGCCGGGGCCTTCGGGGGCCTCCCCGTCCTCCCCGCCAGGACCCGACGAGATCTCCCGTATCGTTCCGCGCCGCCACCCCGGCCGCTGGCTGTCGGCCGCGCTGGCGCTGCTCGGCCTCGCGATGATCGTCAATTCGGTCGTCCGCAACGAGAGATTCCAGTGGAGTGTGGTGAGCCAGTACTTCACCACTCCCGCAGTACTGGACGGCCTGCTGCTCACCCTCTGGCTGACCGCCGCCGTGATGGTGCTGGGCTTCCTCATCGGTACGGTCCTCGCCGTCATGAGGCTCTCCGTCAACCCCGTGCTGCGCGGCATCAGTTGGGGGTACGTATGGATCTTCCGCTCGACCCCGATGCTGGTGCAGCTGCTGTTCTGGTTCAACATCGGTGCGCTCTATCCGACCCTGGGGATCGGGATCCCCTTCGGCCCGGAATTCCTCACCTTCGAGACGGTCAACCTCTTCGGCGCCGGGCTCACGGCGCTGATCGGACTCACCCTGCACGAGGCGGCCTACGCGGCGGAAGTGGTGCGCGGCGGCATCCTCTCCGTCGACGCGGGCCAGACGGAGGCGGCCGCGGCGCTCGGTCTGAGCCGCCGGCGGGTGCTGCGCCGTGTCGTCGTGCCCCAGGCGATGCGCTCGATCGTCCCCACGGCCGGCAATATGCTCATCGGCACGCTCAAGGGAACCAGCATCGTCAGTGTCCTCGCCGTCCAGGACCTGCTGTTCTCGGTGCAGCTGATCTACAACCGTACGTATCAGATCGTCCCGCTGCTGATGGTGGCGACCATCTGGTACGTCGCCGTCACGACCGTCCTGTCCGTGGGCCAGTTCTACGTCGAGCGCCACTACGCCCGTGGCGCCGCCCGCGAGCTGCCTCCCACGCCTCTCCAGCGTCTGCGCCGGCAGGCGGCGGCCCTGGCGGGACGGCTCCGTACCGCGAGTGCCTCCGACGCGAAACCGCTCTGAGACCGCCGGAGGACAGCCGGACGGCGGCGCCGGCCGTCAGGCCCCCGTCGGCGGTGTACGGCGCGTCCTGTTGACCGCTTCCGCTCGCACACTCCGGGTACCGGGAGGAGTCTGGAGACGGATCGGCCCGGAGCGGCGAGGGAGAGGAAGGATCCACGTGAACAGTGCGGACCAGCCCGCGGCGGACGTCGTCGTGGCTCTTACTGGTGACGAGAAGGAAGACGCGCGTGTGGTGTTCGGCGCGCTCCGTACGGCCTTCGCCTGCGACCGCGCGGCGGACGATGTCCCGCAGGTGGTGGCCGGCGGACGTCCGACCGTGTGGATCGCGACGTTCAACGTGTCCGAAGTACGCGCGGAGCCCCGCCCGGCGAGGCTGAGGGCGCCGGTGGTGGCCACCCTCCAGGGCGGTTACACGGCGGTGGACAGTCTCCGGAAGAGCCTCGCCTCCGCGTTCACCGTCCGTATGGTCGGTACGGCCTCCGGCGACCAGGAGGAGGAGGTCCAGCTACGCCTGGAGAATCGCGAGAACCGCTGAGCCCCATCACTGAGCCCTGTAGCTGAACCGTGTCGCTGAGCCGTGTTTTGGCGGCGCCCCCGCTCCGGGGCCGGGGGCGGCTCCGCTCCGGTGACCCTCACCCTCACTCATCCTCACCCGCACCCTCACTCCCACTCGTCCGCCTCGGCAACGAGATGCACGGCAGCCTCCTCCGCCGAAGCCGCGGCGCCGTCGATCCCGACATCGCGGGCGATCATGTCCTTCTCGTCGTCCTCGTGAGCGCCCTCGTCCGGCGCCACCAGCCGGCCCGAGCGCCCGTCGCCGACCTCGTCGTCCAGCCGCTCACCCTCGCCGTACGGCAGGTCGCCGATGCCGTCGCCGACCAGGGCGCCCTGGTCGGGAAGCTCCTCCGCGAGGCGCTGGTCGAGCGTTTCCCCCGCCCGCTGTTCCGCGGCCGTCGTACCGACGTGTTCGACACCGAGCGGGCGCTCCGGCGGCGACCAGCCCTCGTCGAAAGGGTCCGAGCCTCGGTCGATCAGGGTGTCCTCGGGATCGAGGATGCCCTCGTCCTCGCCGATCTCGGCGCCGTCGGGCTGGTAGACCTCGTCGCCCATCGACTCGCCGTTGTCGCCGCTCACGTGCTTCTCCTCGCCTCCGTGCGCCCTGCCGTCCCCCGGCCGCACGCGCATCCGCCTCATCCGTCCCCGCGAACCTCAGGCGGCCGGGTGGAGGAGAACCTTGGTCCACCCGTCGTCGCGGGCGTCGAAGTGCCGGTACCCGGACGGAGCCTCGGCAAGCGGCAGTTCATGCGAGACGATCCAGGACGGACGGGCCTTGCCCTGCTCGATGAGCCCGCACAACTGCCGGTTGTACGCCTTGACGTTGCACTGCCCCGTGCCCATGGTCTGGCCTTTGAACCAGTGTAGGCCGTAGTCGAACGCGATCTCGCCGTCCTGGTAGAGGCTGTCGGGGCTGTTCGGGTCCTGCGGGATGAACACACCGACCACACCGATACCTCCGGTGAACCTGACGGAGTGCACCAGGTTGTTGAGGGTGGCGTTGGGGTGTTCCACCCCCTCGGTGTCATGGGCCTGATAACCCACGCACTCACACCCGCGGTCCGCGCCCGCGCCGTTGGTGATGTCATTGACCCGGTCGACCGCCGAGCCCTTGGAATCGTCGATGGGGATGGCACCGATCTGTTCCGCCAGCGCCAGCCGGTCCGGGTGACGGTCGACGACCATGACCTTTCCGGCGCCCTTCAGGTTCGCCGACAGCGCGGCCATCAGGCCCACCGGACCCGCTCCGTAGATCACCACCGATTCGCCCGCCCGCAGACCAGCGAGTTCGGTGGCGTGCCAGCCGGTGGGGAAGACGTCCGAGAGCATGACGTAGTCACTCTGCTTCTCCAGGGCCTCTTCCGGCAGGACCAGGCAGTTGTGGTCGCCGTACGGCACCCGCAGCAGTTCCGCCTGGCCACCGTTGTGCGGGCCCATGCCGGCGAAACCGTAGGCGGCCCCCGCCATCCGCGGGTCCGGGTTGGTGGTCAGACAGTACGCCGTTTTCCCCGCCTCGCAGTTGCGGCAGAATCCGCAGGAGATGTTGAACGGGAGACAGACCAGATCCCCGACACGCACTCGGTCGATACCCTCCCCGACAGCGATCACCTCACCCATGTTCTCGTGGCCGAGGACGCGTCCGGTCTTCATGTCGGTGCGGCCCTCGTACATATGAAGGTCCGAACCGCAGATATTCGTGGTCGTGATCCTCACAAGGACGTCGGTGGGACGTTCGATACGGGCGTCCGGCACATCCTTGACCTTGACGTCGCGCGTGCCGTCGTACACAAGAGCTTTCATGGCGCTTCACTTGCCTTCCGGCGTGCTCAGGCCGCCTCACGGCTCCGGTCCCGGCCATCACGGCCCGGGAGACCGGCCACAGCCGGTGAGGCCGTCGGGGAGCACGCGAGTGGTCGGGGCGGTTTCGTTCGGACGTCCTGGCCGGAGCGGCTCATCCGCTCCGTCCACCTTCCCACCAATCACTGCGGTGTCAAACGGCAGGTGAGGCCCCCTGCGACAGGGTGCGCGGACCGCCTCCGCGCGATCCCCCGTGTTTGTCACCGCTGTCATCGGGCACGTGACCAAACGTCCCGTACGACCCGAAATGTAACCCTCCGGAGTCGAACGTGAGCCGAGAACGCATAGTCATCGTCGGAGCCGGGTTCGCCGGCTACCAGACCGCCCGAACCCTCTCCCACCGGGTCAGGGGCGCTGCCGAGATCGTGCTGCTGAATCCCACCGACTACTTCCTCTACCTCCCGCTCCTGCCCCAGGTGGCCGCGGGCATTCTGGAGCCACGCCGGGTGACGGTCTCCATCCCGGGCACACTGCCACGGGTACGGCTGGTGCTCGGCGAGGCCGACCATGTCGACCTGGAGGCGCGCACCGTCGGCTACACAGGCCCGGAGGGGGACCGGGGCGAGCTGCGGTACGACCGGCTCGTCCTCGCCGTGGGCAGCGTCAACAAGTTGCTCCCGGTCCCCGGAGTGGCGAAGTACGCGCACGGCTTCCGGGGGCTGCCGGAGGCGCTATATCTGCGTGACCACGTCACCCGCCAGATAGAACTGGCCGCCGTCACGGGCGACCGGGCGGAGGGCGCCGCGCGTGCCACCTTCGTCGTGGTCGGCGCCGGCTACACGGGCACCGAAGTGGCCGCCCAGGGCAAGCTCTTCACCGACGCGCTGGTCCGTAAGCAGCCCGCGTGGCGCCAGACCGGCAAACCCCGCTGGCTGCTTCTCGACATCGCCCCGCGCGTCCTGCCGGAGCTGGACCACAGGCTGTCGGACACCGCGGAGAGGGTGCTGCGCGAACGCGGCGTGGACGTACGTGTCGGTACCTCCGTCAAGGAGGCGCGACCGACCGGGATCATGCTGGACAACGGTGAGTTCATCGAGACCCACACCCTGGTCTGGTGTGTGGGGGTACGGCCCGACCCGCTGGTCACCGATCTCGGACTGCCCGTCGAGCACGGCCGGGTGCTGGTGGACCCGGAGCTCAATGTGCCGGGCCATCCCGAGGTGTTCGCCTGCGGTGACGCCGCCGCCGTACCGGATCTCACCAGGCCGGGACAGTTCACCCCGATGACGGCTCAACACGCGGGCAGGCAGGGCAAGGTGGCGGGTCGCAACGTGGCCGCCTCCCTGGGATACGGGGAGCGGCAGACCTACAAACACAACGACTTGGGGTTCGTCGTGGACCTCGGCGGAGTCAAGGCGGCGGCCAACCCGCTCGGGGTACCGCTGTCAGGACCGCTCGCGGGGGCCGTCACGCGCGGCTACCACCTGGCGGCCATGCCCGGGAACCGGGTACGGGTCGCCGCCGACTGGATGCTGGACGCGGTGCTGCCGCGGCAGTCCGTCCAGCTCGGACTGGTCCGCTCGTGGACGGTGCCGCTCGAATCGTCCTCGCCCGAACTGGCGAGGGTTCCCGGCGCACCCCGTAAGGAGTGACATGAACAGCCGACGCACGAACAGCGAACACCCGGACAGCAAGCGCCCGAAGAGCCGGCACCACCAGCTGAACAGCGAACAACTCACCGAACTGGGCCAGCAGTTGCGGGTGGATTCGGTACGGGTCGCCAACGCGGGCGGATCGGGCCATCCCACCTCCTCGATGTCCGCCGCCGACCTCATGGCGGATCTGCTCGCCAACCATCTGCGCTACGACTTCGACCGACCGGACCATCCGGGCAACGACCGGCTGCTCTTCTCCAAGGGACATGCCTCGCCGCTGCTGTACTCCATGTATCTGGCGGCCGGCGCGGTGGACGAGAAGGAGTTCCTCACCTATCGCACCCTCGGCAGCCGGCTCGAAGGCCATCCGACCCCGCGGCTGCCCTGGGTCGATGTCGCCACCGGATCGCTGGGTCAGGGACTGCCCGTCGGCGTCGGCATGGCGCTCGCCGGCCAGCGGCTCGGCCACACTCCCTACCACGTCTGGGTGTTGTCCGGCGACAGCGAGATGGCCGAGGGCTCCGTGTGGGAGGCGATCGAGCACGCCGGGGACCAGCATCTCGACTCGCTGACCCTCGTCATCGACGTCAACCGCCTCGGCCAGCGCGGACCCACCCGCCATCAGCGGGATCTGGACGCGTACGGCCGCAGGCTGCGCGCCTTCGACTGGCACACCATCGAGATCGACGGCCATGACCTCGATGCCGTCGACGCCGCCTTCACCGAGGCCCGGTCGACCTTCCGCAGGCCGACCGCGATCATCGCGGGCACCCGGAAGGGCCGTGGCGTCGCCTCCGTCGAGGACCGCGAGGGTATGCACGGCAAGCCGCTGCCCGACGCGGAGAGCGCCATCGAGGAGCTGGGCGGCCGGCGCTCCATCCGGGTATCGGTGGCGCAGCCCGACGAGCCCGAGACCCACCCCCGCGGCGCCGGACGGCGCGCCACCATCGAGCTGCCGCGCTACGACGTCGGCGACTCGGTCGCCACCCGTGACGCCTATGGCAGGGCGCTGGCGGCCCTCGGCACGGCCCGCGAGGACGTCGTCGTACTGGACGGCGAGGTCAGCGACTCCACCCGCTCGGAGTTCTTCGCCAAGGAACACCCCGAGCGGTTCTTCGAGTGCTACATCGCCGAACAGCAGATGATCGCCGCCGCCGTCGGGATGCAGGCGCTGGGCCATGTCCCGTACGCGTCGACCTTCGCGGCCTTCCTGACCCGCGCGCACGACTTCCTGCGGATGGCGTCCGTCAGCAGGGCCTCGATCAATGTCGTGGGCTCGCACGCGGGCGTCTCGATCGGCCAGGACGGTCCGTCCCAGATGGGCCTGGAAGACATGGCGATGTTCCGTGCCATACACGGCAGTACCGTGCTCCACCCCTGCGACGCCAACCAGACGGCGCGGCTCGTGGCGGCGATGCATGAACTGCCGGGCGTCTGCTACCTGCGTACGCTCCGGGGCGGGACGCCGGTCATCTACGGCCCCGACGAGCGGTTCCCCGTCGGCGGCAGCAAGGTGCTGCGCCGCTCCGACGCGGACCGTGTGACCCTGATCGGCGCCGGAATCACCCTTCACGAGTGCCTCAAGGCGGCGGATCTGCTGGTGGGGGAGGGCTTCCCCGTACGGGTCGTCGACCTGTACTCGGTCAAGCCCGTCGACGAGCAGACGCTCCAGGCCGCGGCCGACGAGACCGGCTGCCTGGTCACGGTCGAGGACCACCATCCGGAGGGCGGTATCGGAGACGCGGTGGCCGAGGTGTTCTCGGACGGCCGTCCCGCGCCGAAGCGCCTCGTACGGCTCGCGGTGGGGAACATGCCGGGCTCGGCGACGTCGGCGGAGCAGCTTCGGGCGGCCGGGATCGACGCGGACTCGATCGCGGCGGGGCTGCGGCTGCTCGTGGAGCAGACCCTGCGCTGACGTCGTGAGTCACGCACCACGTGAGTGCCGCACAACAGGCGCACGCACAACGAGGCGCACGCACAACGGGAGACACATACGGCGGAGTCACACAGAGCGGAGTCACATATGGCGGAGGCACACAGAAGGACAGGACATATGGCGACGAGAGGGAAGACGGCATGAGTACCTATCCCGGCCCGCGGCCCGCACCGGCCGTGACACACCGGCCGACCGAGCGCGAAGGACGGATACGCACCTGCGTTCCGGCGCGGGTCACCCCGCGCGAGCGCTGCGCCGGAGCCGGCCGCGAGCGACAGGAGACGGCTGATCAGGAGTGGAACGTTGTGCGTGGAGAGGACTGAATGACTGTGCGGCTGACGACTGCCCGACTGAACATCGGCCCGGACATGGGATCGGGCCAGGAGGCGGACACCTGGGAGTGGCTGCGGCACGCGGCCTGCACCAGCGTCGACCCGGAGCTGTTCTTCCCCGTGGGGGACTCGGGACCGGCCGCCGAGCAGGCTGAGCGCGCCAAGAAGGTGTGCCACGGCTGCGCGGTGGAGAGCGAGTGCCTCGAATGGGCGCTGGCCACCGGCCGCGCCTTCGGGGTCTGGGGCGGAACGGACGAGGAGGAGCGCCGACGGCTGCGGCGCCGCGCCGAGCGGCGCAGGGCCTCGGACGGCCCCCCGCCCCGCCCCCGTGGGTCCGCCGCGCCCGGCCGGCCCCCGCGTCCTTGAGGCGCGCCCATGTCCTCGGGCCGGGCCATGCCTGTGGTCCGGGTCCACGTGGTCCGTGGCCGCGTGATCCGTGCCCACGGACCCGCGTCCCGTGTTGCGGGGCCGGGCGGACCACGGGAGGGTCGGACTGCCGAATCGAGGCGAATCGAGGAGGAATCGCCCCATGCCCATCGCGACGGTTAATCCCGCCAGCGGAGAGACGCTCAAGACCTTCGACGCGCTGGGAGCCGAGGAGATCGAGAGCCGGATCGCTTCCGCCGCCCATGCGTTCCGGCAGTACCGGCTCACCGGATTCGACGAACGCGCGCGGCTGCTGAACCGCGCCGCCGACCTGCTGGAGCAGGACGCGCCGGAGATCGCCCGGACCATGACCATCGAGATGGGCAAGCCGGTCGTGGCGGCCCGCGCCGAGGCGCTCAAGTGCGTGAAGGCGATGCGCTGGTACGCGGAGCGCGCCGAGGAACTGCTCGCGGACGAGCACCCCTCGGCCGCCGACGTACGGGACACGGGCGCGACACGGGCGAGCGTCCACTACCGGCCGCTGGGCGTGGTCCTCGCGGTGATGCCGTGGAACTTCCCCCTCTGGCAGGTCGTACGGTTCGCCGCGCCCGCCCTGATGGCCGGCAACGTGGGGCTGCTCAAGCACGCCTCGAACGTCCCGCAGACGGCCCTGTACCTGGAAGACCTGTTCGGCAGGGCCGGGTTCCCGGCCGGCTGCTTCCAGACGCTGCTGGTGGGCCCCAGCGCGATCGAGAACATCCTGCGCGACCCCCGGGTGGCCGCCGCGACACTCACCGGCAGCGAACCGGCCGGCCGGTCCGTCGCGGCGATCGCGTCCGACGAGGTCAAGAAGACGGTTCTGGAGCTGGGCGGCAGCGATCCGTACGTCGTCATGCCCTCGGCGGACATCGAACGGGCGGCGCGTACGGCGGTCACGGCCCGCGTGCAGAACAACGGCCAGTCCTGCATCGCCGCCAAACGCTTCATCGTGCACGAGGACGTCTACGACGGCTTCGCCGAGCGGTTCACGGCCGGGATGCGTGATCTGACGGTCGGCGACCCGATGGACGAGACCACCGATGTCGGGCCGCTCTCCAGCGAGCGGGGCCGCGTCGATCTGGAGAGGCTGGTCGACGACGCGCTGAGCCGGGGCGCGATCGCGCTGTGCGGCGGACAGCGCCCGAAGGAGCACGAGCGGGGCTGGTACTACGCGCCCACGGTGCTCGCCGGCGTCACGGCCTCCATGCGGATCCACCGCGAGGAGACCTTCGGGCCGGTCGCCACGCTCTACCGGGTCTCCGGGCTGGACGAGGCGGTGGAGCTCGCCAACGACACGCCCTTCGGGCTGAGTTCCAACGTCTGGACGCGCGACGAGGGGGACATGCGCCGCTTCGTACGGGATCTGGAGGCGGGCGGGGTCTTCTTCAACGGGATGACGGCCTCGCATCCCGCCCTCCCCTTCGGTGGTGCGAAACGCTCCGGTTACGGGCGTGAGCTGTCGGCGCACGGCATCCGGGAGTTCTGCAACATCACCACGGTGTGGCACGGCGCGGAACCTGACGACGGCTCCTAGACACGCCCGGGGGCCTGTCTTAGAGCCAGCAGGGAGACGGGTATGCGTAAGGCGACCACGACCACCGCGGCGGCGTCGACCGGGCTCACGGAGAAAGAGCTCGCCGCCCTCGACGCCCACTGGCGTGCCGCCAACTATCTGGCCGTCGGCCAGATCTATCTGATGGCCAACCCGCTGCTCCAGGAGCCGCTGGCGCCGGAGCACATCAATCCCCGCCTGCTCGGCCACTGGGGGACCTCACCCGGTCTGAACCTGGTGCATACCCATCTGAACCGCGTGATCAAGGCCCGGGATCTCGACGCGCTGTGCGTCTGGGGGCCGGGCCACGGCGGCCCCGCCGTACTCGCCAACTCCTGGCTGGACGGCACATACTCGGAGACCTATCCGGATGTCGGCCGGGACCGGGCGGGCATGGAGCGGCTCTTCCGGCAGTTCTCCTTCCCCGGCGGAGTCCCCAGCCATGTCGCCCCCGAGACACCGGGCTCGATCCACGAGGGCGGCGAACTCGGCTACTCCCTCGCGCACGCCTATGGAGCCGCGCTGGACAACCCCGAGCTGCTGGTCGCCTGTGTGATCGGTGACGGCGAGGCGGAGACGGGGCCGCTCGCCGCGTCCTGGCACTCGAACAAGTTCCTCGACCCGGTGCACGACGGCGCGGTGCTGCCGGTCCTGCATCTCAACGGGTACAAGATCGCCAACCCGACGGTGCTCGCCCGGGTGCCGGAGGGCGAACTCGACTCCCTGCTGCGCGGCTACGGCCATGAGCCCCTCCATGTCACCGGCGACGAGCCCCTGGCCGTCCACCGCGCCCTGGCCGCGACCATGGACCGCGCCCTGGACCGCATCGCCCAGATCCAGCGGGACGCCCGCGAGGGCAGGACCACCGACCGGCCGTACTGGCCCATGATCGTGCTGCGTACGCCCAAGGGCTGGACCGGCCCCCGTGAAGTCGACGGACTGCCCGTCGAGGGGACCTGGCGCGCGCATCAGGTCCCGCTGAGCGGCGTACGGGACAACCCCGACCATCTGCGCATGCTCCAGGCGTGGCTGCGCTCCTACCGTCCCGAGGAACTGTTCGACGCGACGGGCACGCCCCATCCCTCCGTACTCGACTGCGTACCGGCGGGAACGCGCAGGCTGGGCGCCAATCCGCACGCCAACGGCGGTCTGCTGCTGCGGGATCTGCCGGTCCCGCGGCTGGAGCGGCACGCGGTACGCGTGGACAAACCCGGCACGGTTCTGCACGAACCCACCCGGGTGCTCGGTTCGTTGCTGGAATCCGTCATGGAAGCCACCTCGGGGCGGCGCGACTTCCGGGTCTTCGGCGCCGACGAGACGGCGTCCAACCGGCTGGACGCGCTCTACGAGGCAACGGACAAGGCATGGCAGGCCGCGACCCTCGACACGGACGAGCATCTCGCGCCCGACGGCCGCGTGATGGAAGTGCTCTCCGAGCATCTGTGCCAGGGATGGCTGGAGGGCTATCTCCTCACCGGCCGGCACGGTCTCTTCTCCAGCTACGAGGCGTTCATCCATATCGTCGACTCCATGGTCAACCAGCACATCAAATGGCTGAGAACCTCGCGGCGGCTGCACTGGCGCCGCCCCATCGCCTCCCTCAACTACCTGCTGACGTCACACGTCTGGCGCCAGGACCACAACGGCTTCTCACACCAGGACCCCGGCTTCGTCGACCTCATCCTGAACAAGAGCCCCGAGGTCGTACGCGTCTATCTGCCGCCGGACGCCAACACCCTGCTCTCCGTGGCCGACCATGTGCTGCGCAGCCGCGACTACGTCAATGTGATCGTCGCCGGCAAGCAGCCGAGCTTCGACTGGCTCACGCTGGACGAGGCCCGCGCCCACTGTGCCCGGGGTGTGGGGGTCTGGCAGTGGGCCGGTACGGAGAGCGCCTCCAAGACGAGATACCGCGAGCCGGACGCCGTCCTGGCCTGCGCGGGGGATGTACCCACCCAGGAGACACTGGCCGCCGCCGACCTGCTGCGGCGGTATCTGCCCGAGCTGGTCGTGCGCGTGATCAACGTTGTCGACATGGCGCGGCTGCTGCCCCATGACGAACACCCCCACGGGATGACGGACTCCGAGTACGAGGCCCTGTTCACCACCGACAAGCCGGTGATCTTCGCGTACCACGGCTATCCCTGGCTGATCCACCGGCTCACCTACCGTCGCCGGGGGCATGAGAACCTCCATGTCCGCGGCTACAAGGAGCAGGGGACGACCACGACCCCGTTCGACATGGTCGTCCGTAATGACCTCGACCGGTACCGCCTGGTCATGGATGTGATCGACCGGGTGCCGGGGCTGGGGGTACGGGCGGTCGCCGTACGCCAGACGATGGCGGATGTACGCACCCGCCATCACACCTGGATCCGCGAGCACGGCATGGACCTGCCCGAGGTCGCCGACTGGACCTGGACGGGCTAGGTCGGCCCGGGGGGCCCGGCCCCGCCGGATGGCGGAGCCGGGCCCGTACCGCGTGAGCGCGCGACGCTGCGAGCACGCCGGCTACGGCTACGGCGTGAACTCGCCGGTCAGCGCGGCGGCCATGCGCAGCTGCGGCGCGGCCTCCTCGGCCCTGCCCTGCCGCTCCAGCGTGCGGCCCAGCATCAGCCGGGCGTAGTGCTCCACCGGGTCGCGCTCCAGGACGGCGCGCAGCTCGGCCTCGGCCTTCGCCAGCCGCGCCGAGTGGTAGTAGGCGCGCGCCAGCAGCAGCCGCGGGGCGACCTGGTCCGGGGCCTCGTCCACCAGCCCGGTGAGGATACGGGCGGCCGTGACGTACTCCTTGGCGTCGAAGAACAGCTGCGCGCGGTCCCAGCGCTCGGCGGCCGTTCCGTACTCGTAGTACGTGGTCTCCACGTGCCCTCCTTTATCGTCTTCGTGCACGGTGAACACCGTAGGATGGTTGAACATTCCACTATCGATTTCGTGTGGGTACTGCCCGACCGGGCACCACAGGAATAGGTTGTCCGCCATGAGCAATCTTGATCGTCAGGCATCCGTCAACGTCTGTGGCGGTCGCGGCTTTGTCGTCGCCGAACCGGTTCGTGAGTTGCTGAGCCCCCGCCGGGTCCAGCTGGGGGAGTCCACGGAGGTCCGCAGACTGCTGCCCAACCTGGGCCGCCGCATGGTGGGCGCCTGGGCCTTCGTCGATCATTACGGGCCCGACGACATCGCCGACGAGCCCGGCATGCAGGTGCCGCCCCACCCGCACATGGGCCTCCAGACCGTCAGCTGGCTGCATGACGGCGAGGTGCTGCACCGCGACAGCCTGGGCAGCCTCCAGACGGTACGCCCGCGCGAACTGGGCCTGATGACCTCCGGTCGGGCGATCTCCCACTCCGAGGAGAGCCCGCGCTCGCACGCGCGCTTCCTGCACGGCGCCCAGCTCTGGGTGGCGCTCCCGGACGCCCACCGCGAGGTCAGCCCGCACTTCCAGCACCACGCCGACCTGCCGGTCGTCACCGCCCCGGGCCTGAGCGCCACCGTCATCCTCGGCGCCCTGGACGGTGCCATCTCGCCCGGCACCACCTACAGCCCCCTCGTCGGCGCCGACCTGTCCCTCGCCCGCGGCGCGGAGACCCGGCTGCCACTCGACCCCGACTTCGAGTACGCCGTACTGGCCATGTCCGGCGAGGCCGAGGTCGACGGCGTACCCGTACTGCCCGGCTCCATGCTCTACCTCGGCTGCGGCCGCACGGAACTCCCCCTGCGCGCCGAGTCCGACGCAAGTCTGATGCTCCTCGGCGGTGAGCCCTTCGAGGAGGAGATCGTCATGTGGTGGAACTTCATCGGGCGTTCGCACGAGGAGATCGAGGAGGCGCGGAGGGGCTGGATGGAGGGCTCCCGCTTCGGCGAGGTGTACGGCTACGACGGCGACCGGCTGCCTGCCCCCGAACTCCCGCCGGTGGCCCTCAAACCACGCGGCCGGGTGCGCTGACCTTTCGTTATTACACTGCGTTGAGTTGGGCTGTCCTTGTGCCGCGCTCTGCTGACAGTCGTGGCTCACCAAACCGAGGGGCCGTTCGAGGGCCTCCTTGACGGCATGCTGGGTTACGGACTCTAGTCATCTGTGGTCGGCTCTAGTCACGTCAATGCTGACCTAATGCTGCACCCCGGCGGTGAGACTGTCAGGGGCGTTGTTCCATTCTTCCGTAGCCGCCTCGACGATGGAGGCCCAGTCAGAGCTGGAGCGGCTGCGGACGCCGCCGACGAAGTCGACGGGCACCGCGATGGTGCGGGCCATGGAGTGGGTGGAGGAGATCTCCGCGTTCGCGCTGGGGCGGGTGAACCTGTCGCGGGTGCCGGTGAACCGGCTGTCCACGCTGGCCCGGTACGGGCAGCTGAGCAAGGCGCAGACGATCGAGCGGGCGCCCGATCCGCGGCGGACCGCGTTGCTGACGGCAGTGGTGCGTCAGCTGGAGGCGCAGGCGGTCGATGACGCGCTGGACCTGTTCGCGGTGTTGATGGCGAACCGGCTGATCAGCCCGGCGCGGCGGGCCTCGGAGCGGGAGCGCCTGGCGATGCTGCCGCATCTGGTCTGCCTGGGCCAGCAGCGGATGGGGGCTCGGTTGATAGGCCGATGGTCCGGTGACAAGTGGGTGCTCACCGCTTGGACGCCGGTACCACTGCCGGCAGGCGAGGTCTGGTCGGATGGGTGCGGCCCATGCTTGCCGTGTGTCCGCGCCCCGCAGGCGCTGAGCCAGTTTGGCCAGTGAGTGTTCCTGCAGGCGCCCGTAGTGCGCGACGCGTACGTCGCCGCAGGCGGCGTCGATGATGGCGAGCTGACTTCGTCGGGCGGTGTCCAGGTCATCGGCGAACAGCGGACGTTCGGCGCCGTGCCGCGGGAAAATGGCCTCACCGAAGGCGTCCCCGGCCAGGACGGTGCCGGTGGGCAGCTGGACGCTCGCCGAGCCGGGGGTGTGGCCGGGGGTCCAGAAGGACCGGCCGATGCCGCCGTGCTGGGTGAGGTCCTCATCGTCGTCGAGCTCGAGGTCAGGGGTGACCGGTGCTTTCAACCCACGCATGACACTAGGGGCCAGCACCCGGCCGAGGGGCCGCCGCGGGGTCACGTGCAGCTGGCCACCGGCGCGCAGCGCGCCGGAATCGGCATGGTGGAACGCTCGATCGTGTGGGCTTGTGTGTAAAGCTGCTGTACCGCGCGTTGGGCCGTGTTGGGCTGGCGGGGTGAGTGGGCGAAAGGGCTACCCGAGCGACTTGACGGACGAGCGGTGTGCGCTGATCGAGCCCGTGATCACGGCGTGGAAGGCGATCCACCCCTCGGTGAGCGGCCACCAAGGCCGTTACCCGATGCGCGAGATCGTCAACGCGATCCTCTACCAGGGCCGGATCGGCTGCCAGTTGTCCTACCTGCCCGCCGACCTGCCCCCGATGGGCGCGGTCAAGTACTGCTTCTACACCTGGCGCGACGACGGCACCTCCGAAACGATCCACGAGCTCCTGCGCTGCCAGGTCCGCGAGCGGGCCGGACGGAGCGAGGACCCGAGCCTGGTGATCCTCGACAGCCAGAGCCTGCACGCCGCCGCCGGGGTGCCCGCGACGACAACCGGCAAGGACGCGGTCGCGCTCTATCGTCGGCGCGGATTCATACGTGTCGGCGAGCGCCAGGTCGCGCCCGGAGTCACGGTCACGCTGCTGGAACGCAGGAACGCATCAGCATCTCAGTCAATCCACAACTCTTGACAATTGCCCCGGCGGGCAGCAAGCACCGCCTCGGACGGTGGTCGACAGATCAGACGCAAGGCACTGCGGCCAGTCGCGTCGCGGGTCAGACCACCGCCCGAGGCAGCACCCGCTCATCCTCACAGTCCCGTCGGGTGGGCGTCGGGGTTCCATGACTCCGGCGGGTGCTTCTGGCTTGTGGACGTTGCCGGGATGCGGAAACGGCACCTTCAGCACGGCGCTCGCTCCGCTGTCGCACCGGGGACGATGAGCCCTACACCCCAGTGCTTCGCCGCGCCGTCCGGCACGCATCCCCAACGCTCCAGCAACTCGTCCACTACCCTGGGCAGTTCGGCGATCCACGCACTTCCGGGCGCTGCCTCACCGCTCGACAGTGCTCCGTGCGAACAATTCTGCTACCTCAATCACCCGGGCACCCTATGTGCCAACCCCGGCGCTGCCACCAGGCCCGATCCCGGGAGCAGTGACCGTGCGCCAATTCCTCGCGGTCGGAGAGGCGGGCCCACTACGGTGACCGGGTGACGACTGTGCTCCCCGGCGCGACTTGGTGACCCGGGATCTGAATGTCCGGGGAGTATGGGGCGTCGCTGTGGACGCCTGGTCATCGTCTGTGCCCAGGACGCCTCGCGCGGTGGATGCGTAGGCCAGTCCTTCGATTTTGTGGCTGGTGAACACGGTCACCTGGACCGGCTGGGCGCGCAGGACCGCCCGTGGGCGGCCGTGGACATCGGTCAGGATCCGGCCGGCGTGGTAGACGGCTGAGTCGAAGGGACCGTCGTCACCGTTGTCGGAGGCGGAGGTGATGGTCACGCGGCCGGCGGAGGACGCGCTCCTGTCGCTGATATGCCGCACGTTCATCCTGGGCAAGGGCACCCGGAGTTCGGCGGTGTGCTGGGGTGCGGAGGTTAGGCGAGTGGTCCGGGTAGGCGCCAGCATTGTGATCGTGCGGGCCGACAGTGATACGAAGTACGTATGGTGCGTTCATGGCTGCCCATCACTACGGCAGCGGCCGTCGTGCGGGTCCATTGGGTGAACGTACGGACCTGAAGCGCGAAGGCGGCGAGGTGCTGCTGTCGCTGCGTCACCGGACTCCGCCCACCGCCAGGCCCCTGACCTCGTCGGGGCAGTCTCCGGCTCGCCGCCCGCTGTGGACCCGCTGACACCTGGCGGAGAGTATCGGGTCCGCCGTAGCTTCGGGTTGGGGGTCTGGGTCAGGCGGTGGTCCAGCGCTGGACTGTCTCTTGGTCGTGGGTGAGCCATGTGCCGTCGCCCAGGGGTACAGCCCGGGCCCCCGGGGCCTGCGGGTAGTCGAGTTCGGCGATGGGCCTGAGCGTGCGTGCGTCGAGGAGGAGGTGCGTGCCCTGCTCCGCCCACTGTTCCTCGGCTGCCACGACCAGGATCCGCTTGTCGTCGACGAAGCCAGGGGTGTAGCCGACGAAGACCCAGTCCTCGGACAGTGCGTCGCCGGCCTCGATGATGACGTCGTCGGCGCCGTCCCGCGTGCGGCAGAGGTATCCGCCGCCGACGTCCTGGCTGACCAGCACTCCGTCCGTGCCGAGGCCGACGTGGGGTTCCTCGGCGGTGCCCGCCGCCCGGACGTCGAGCCCGTCGGCCGTGTAGGTGACCAGGAGGCAGTGGGTGCCGTCCTGGCCCATGGAGGCGGTGAGCAGGACCTGGGGGCGTGCGTCCGGGAACTGCTGGAAGGCGTACGTCGCTGAGAAGGACGGCAGGACGTGCTCGGCGAGCACTTCGCCGGTGGCCAGCTCGAGGGCTCGGCAGATGTCGCCCGCGGAGAGCCCGTCGGGTCCGAGGGGTCCGGCCATGGTCGCCAGAAGTACCTGGCCGGCCGGGTCGGCCGTGCATGCGCCGGCGGCCTCGGGCGAATGCTGCCAGTCCCGGTGGCGGTGCTCCCACCGGATGGTTCCGCCGGTCTCGTAGATGGTGACGGCCTCCCGGCTGCTGATGGCCAGGGCGCCGTCTGGCAGTGGCGAGCAGTACTGGCTGGGGTCGTTTGGAGCTGGGTTGGTCCACGTGGTGCGGTCGGCGAGTACCTGGGACGGATCGGTGCCGATCCTGCCGACAGCGATCGTGCCCTCGTGTCGGGTCACGAGCCAGTGTGCGCCGTCGCGCAGCAGCCAGCCGTCGGTGTTCTCCAGCGCGTCGGTGATACCGGGCAGGAACTCACGGGTGAGCAGTCGTGCGGGTACGCGGGGGTAGTTCACGTGCTTGTCCTAGTCCGTGTCCGGGGTGTAGCGGCTGGGCCAGTAGAACTGCCGCCGGTGGGTGGGTTTGTCGTCACCATACGTCGGCCCCGCGAGCATGCCCTCGATGCGGATGATGGGGGCGCAGAAATCGGGGCAGACGCTGCGCATGGCCGCGCCATGGGTGGGCAGCCAGTCATCCGAGCCCTTGCCGTACAGGCTGCTGAGGTAGTGGAGGATGTTCTGCTCCGCATGCCCGCCTGGGACCTTGGGCGGTGTCGGTGGGAGGTACTGGTCGTTCGGGAGCGGGTAGAGGCCCATTTCCTCAGCCAGCTTCCGCTGAGCGGGGGTCAGCTTACTCTTGCTGGTTCCGGCGACGACGAGGACGTCCCTGCCCTTGTGGCGGGTGGCGATGATCGCGACAGTCTGCCCCTCCCGTTGCCGCTTGTTGGGCAGGACCTGGGAGATTTTGTGGGCCATGTCTTCCAGGCTCTGCATACAGGGCGCCAGGCCGAGAGGGTCGGCCTCTGTGGCGGGGTTGGTGACGTAGCCGGCGGGGTTCGGGGCGGGGGCCAGGCCGAGGGGGTCGGGGCTGACGTAGCGGCCGGCCTCGGGGTCGTAGTGGCGGAAGAAGTTGTAGTGCAGACCGGTTTCGGGGTCGGCGTACTGGCCGGGGAAACGCAGTGGGGTGTAGGCGGTGGAGTCCCGGTTCCAGGCGGTGGCGCCCCACTGGGTTGCGCGGCTGTGCCAGGCGGTGGCGCCTGTGTGGTCGACGAGTTCGGTGGGTGTGCCGACGAGGTCGGTGACGATCGCGAAGAATCGGGAGTCGATGGACTCCTGGTCGCCGCCGGGGTCCTGCGTCGTGCGGTGCTCGGCCTGGGCGATGGGGCGGTGGCCGTCATACTCCCAGGTCAGGGTGGTACCGGTGGCGGAGTCGGTCTGTTCCGCCAGGCAGCTGCCGTCCCAGCTGAAGAAGGTCTGGGCGACGACGGCTCCGTCGGGGGCGTGCTGCCGCTTGGCGGTGCGGCGGCCGAGCGGGTCGTAGCGGTAGGTCCACCGGGTGCCGTCGGGTGTGGTGCAGGCGGTCAGCCGGTCAGCCGCGTCCCACTCGTAGCGCCAGACGTCCGGCTTGCGGGAGAGCCGCTTCTTGCGCCGTTCGACAATGCGGCCGGCTGCATCGTACGTGTAGTGGAGGGCTCCGGCCGATGTCAGCCGGTTGTCGCTGTACGCGCGCGGGCCGCGGGACTCGGGGTGCGGGGCCTTGTCGGGCCAGTGGGCGGAGGTCTGGTTGCCCTCGCTGTCGTAGGCATAGGTCTCGGTCCAGCCGTGGGCCTCGACGCGCAGGGGCCTTCCCGCCGGGTCGAGTTCGTAATGCCTGCGGTTGCCGGTCACTCCGTCGGTGACGGCCTCGAGCCGGTCGTCGGCGCGGTAGGCGTAGAGGCGGGAGCTGAGGGTCCGGTCCTGGGCGGTGAGGCGGTGCTCCCGGACCCGGCCCGCGGTGTCGTAGGCGGTGCCTAGGACCACGGGCTGCTCGGGGCTGCCGAAGGACCGGGCCACCTCGCGGCCGGCGGCGTCGTGGGCGAAGGCGATGCCGTGGCCATCGAGGGCTATGTGCGTGCGGTTGCCTGCCTCGTTATGGGTGAGGCGGGTGGTGGCCCCGCTGGGAGTGACCCGGCGGGTCCGGCGGGAGAGGGCATCGTAGCTGTACCGGCTGGTGCGGCGGTCGACGGTCTCGGCGACGGTGCGGCCCATGGCGTCCCACTCCAGCGTCAGGGTGGAGTCGGCGGAGTGGGCCTCGGCGAGGCGCCCGGCGCGGTCGTAGGTGTAGGTGGTGACGGCGCCGTCGACATCGCGGGCCGTGACGCGACCGGCGTCGTCCAGGTGGGTGGTGACGGTCTGGCCCAGCGGGTTGGTGCGGGAGCGCGCGCGGCCCGAGGGGTCGTAGGCGTAGTGCAGGGTGCGGCCGTCGAAGTCGGTCTCGGAGACCAGGCGCCCGACGGTGTCGTAGGCGTAGCTCCAGGTGAGTCCGGAGGCGTTGTGCACCTCGGCCAGGCGCAGTTCGGTGTCGTAGTGGAACTCGTAGCGGGCTCCGTCGGGGGTGGTGCGGGAGGCCGGCTGGTCGAAGTGGGTGTATTCGTAGCGGGTGATACCGCCGTTGGCGTCGGTCTCGGTGAGGCAGTTGCCCTCCCCGTCGTAGGCCCACCGCTGAGTGGCGCCGTCGGGACGGGTGTGTGAGGTGAGATGTCCCTCAACGCTCCACGTGCACTTGGTGGCGGCGCCGTCGGTGTCCGTGAGGGAAACGGGCCGGCCGAACGCGTCGCGGACCAGGGTGGTGGTCCTGCCATGTGCGTCGGTGTGGGCCAGGACCATACCGGCGTCGTCGGAGCGGTAGGTCTGCCGGATGCCCTGAGGGTCGGTGACCGCGGCGAGCGCGCCGTTCGGGTCGTAGGCGTAGCAGGTGGTGGACCCGTCCGGGGTGGTCAGGGTGATGTTGTTGCCGCGGTCGTCATAGGTGCGGTGCCACACGCTTCCGTCGGCGGCGGTCACGACGGTCGGCAGACTCCGCTCGTCGTACTGCGTGGTGGCGAGGGGACCGTCCGGTTCGCGTACGGAAGTGGGGTTGCCGTCCTCGTCCCAGGTGAAGGTGACGGTGCGGTCCTGGCTGTCGGTGCGGCTCAGGAGCCGGTCGTAGCGGTCCCAGACCTGGCTGACCGTGTTGCCCAGGGGGTCGGTCTCGGCGACGACCTGGAGGAGGTGGTTGAGAAGGAAGACACTGGTGGCGCCCGTCGAGTCGGTGTAGCGGGTGGTGCGGTACCCGTGCTCGGCGGAGTCGTCGTAGGCGAATTGGGACGAGAGGATCCCGGTCGGGCCGATGGTGCGCGAGACACGCCCCTCACCGTCGTACTCGTAGCGGAAGGTGGTGTCGTTGCGGTCAGTCCAGGACGTGACCCGGCCGCTGTCGTCGTACGTGAACCGCATGGCCGGACCGTCCGGGCCCTCGGGGCCGGTCAGGACGGTGAGGTCGCCCGGGGTGTCGTAGCCGTAGGCCACGACCGTGACCGGCCCCTGCGGGCCACGGACGGCGAGGCCGGTCACCCGCGAGACGTCGGCCGAGATCTGCACGGCGTAACCGCCGGAGTGGGTCACGGCCGTCGGTGCTCCATCGGGGCGGCGCCAGAAGGAGATGTGGTTGCCGTTGCGGTCCTCCACCTCCGACAGCCAGTAGGCGGTGGAGGCGCGGTACGGGCTGCCGGTGAAGACCCGCATCTGACCGCTGTGCGGATCGTGGATTTCGTAGGAGGTGTTGTCCCCGGACACACCGCCGTGGACCAGCGGCAGCCGGTCTCCCTCCAGCGGCAGGACCTGCTCGCCGTCCGCCCGGGGCAGGCGCGGGTAGATGAGCAGGGAACCGTCCTCGCGGGCCCACAGCGCGCCGTGGCCACGGGCGTCGAGTTCGATTCGCTCGTCGAGCGTGGAGGCCCAACTACGCCCGAACCAGCGGCCGTAGCGGTAGGTCGACACATGCGTGCGCCGCAGGACCAGGGGCAGCACCCCAGGAAGAGCGAGGTCCGTCTGAGGAAGCAGCATCTTGCCGGTCGCGACATCGACGGGGTCGTTCTTGCAGACCGTCTTCTCCAGCGAGACCGCGTTGCCGCGGGGATCCTTCGTCGCTCCGTCAAGGGAGGCCGGCTTCGTGCGGGTGCTGTCGGGGTGCTTGCGGGCGGGGCCGCCGGAGTCGCCGCGCCTGCCGCCCAGGTCGCCGTCGTCCCCGCGACCGCTGCTGGTGACCCTCTTGATGCGGTCGTCGACGTCCACGTCGGTGTTCCTGTGGGTCTTGGAACTGAGGCCGATGGCGTCGGGCAGCTCCTTCCCGACGTGCTTGCCCATGTGGTCGTGGCCCTTGGCCAGCTTCTCGACGACGCCTTCGATGGTGGAGTCGAGGACGGCGGTGAGGGAGTCCTTGCCCTTGGCCCGGCCGTGATGGCCCTTGGCCCTGCCTATCTTGGCCGCGGCACGGGTGTTCATCGACACCTGCACGCTCGCGAGTTTGGTCCCGGTGTTGCCGTGGGCGTCGTGGTCGATGCCCAGGCCACCGCCCGAACCGCTACCGCCACCGGCCGAGTTCAGCTGGAGGCCGTCCTTGCCGGCCTGGACAGCCTGGTCGACGTTGACACCGTCCTGCTGACCGGTCACGTTCATCGCGGTCTGGATCACCAGATCCGTCACGATGCTCTCCAACGCGGCCACCACCGGCTGCATGAGGATCGCGGTGATCTCCGAGACCGCCGCCTCCGCCATCTCCTTGAGGATCCTCTTGAACGCGATACGGGTGGCCACGATCTTCGCCCCCGCGATCAGCGTCGACAGCCCGGCCGTGACCGGCGCGAAAGCGAGCGTGATCCCCACCGTCGCACACAGGTCCGCGAGTTCCGCGACAGCGGCGATCTTCCGGGCGACGATGATGTCCGCCACCCGGTCCAACGCACCCGCGATGAGACGCGCCGCACCCGCCAGGTCCTTGTTCTTCCCCTCGACCTTCTTCCAGTGCGCGTCCAGCGCCGTCAGCGACTCACTCCGCCCCGTCGACAACAACCGCTGGATGTGCCCATGCGCCGTGTGCCCGTCGTCGTCCGCGTCCTCCGCGAACTCCCGCAGCGCATCCGCCATGTCGCGATACGCGTCCTCGTCGACATTCGGCCACCCCACACCCACGACGTCCAGCATCGTGTCGACACCCTCAGGAATCGTGTACCCCACCGGTCAGCCCCCCGAACTGCTCTCACTCACCACCGACCAGGTCTACGCTGCCATGATCCGCTCGGCTCACCCCAGTCAGAAATCCGTCATCCTCACCAGCCTTTCACCTGCCCCCGCACGATCTGGACAAGATCGAAAAACACTGAGCTTCACATGCCGGCTCACCTCTCCTGGGAGACGATCCACTCCCGGCGTGCATAAGCGCGGACCGCGTTCCGCTCAGTGTCGGCGCGGCATCCTCCTTCTCCGAGTGGCAGGCGACCAGTCTGGCGTTGAGTTCCAGCACCTGACCGGGCACCTCGCGTCCGCCGGTCCGGACCGCCGATATGCCCCCACCCCGCTCAGCGGCCTGCAACCAGGCCACCTCACGGGCTTGAGCGCGGGCCGGGCGCAGCAGGGCGAGCAGTGCGTCGTCGGTCCGGGCGAGCAGGCGCCAGGCTGTGGGCGTGGAGGCCACCATGCCGAACACCGCGCTATGGTCACGCAGCACGAACAGGTCGGAGATGGCCTCGCCGCCTCGGCGAGCATCACCGGGAGGTCGGTCAGCACACGGCGCGGGTCATGCCCGGTCCCACGGGGCCGCAACGACCGTCGACGCCGCCTCGGTGCGGGCGAAAAGGGGGGCTCGCTGACCGGGCCGAATCCGGTCGATCGCGGCAAGAAGGGCAGCAGACTGCACGTGCTGTCCGAAGCCCAGGGGCTGCCGCTGGCCGTCGCGGTGTCTGGTGCGAACCTGCACGACAGCCAGGCGTTCAAGCCGTTGATTCTCGGCATTCCCGCCGTCCGGTCCCGGCGCGGACCACGTCGGAGGATGCCGGTGAAGGTCCGGGTGGACAAGGCGTACTACTCCGCGGAGCACCTCCGCTGGCTCCGCAGCCGGAACCTCATCGCGCGGATCGCCCGTCCTGGTATTGAGTCCGTCGAGCGGCTCGGTCGGCACCGCTGGAAGATCGAGCGGTCGATCTCCTGGCTCTTCGGCTACCGCCGACTCACCGTCCGGTACGAACGAAAAGGCAGCCGCTTCCTTGCCTTCCTCGGCCTCGCCGCAGCCCTGACCTGCTACAAGAGGCTCGCGAAGCACACCACATGAGACATCCTCATAACCTGCACGACCCCGAAACGATCACACCACAATCAAACCGGTGGATCCGGGCCCAGCAGCGGATACCCGTCTGGAACTGAGTACCGCGCTACTCATGACATGACGCGGCCTCAACGATAGTTTTATCGCTGCCCGCGTGGGGCGCACAGAAACGACGCCTGGGTAATGCTGCCGACCGAACGCCCAGCAGCATTACCGAATCTGATCGCGAGCGGAAAGCATCGTGCTACAGCCAGGTCGAGGAGGCGCGCTCGCACTCTGCCTCTTCGGACACACTCGCACTCTCCAGCTAGAACCGCCGAGCCCCCTGGCCAGGCGGGACCGACTGATCGAGAGGTCCCAGAATGCGTAACCGAAGAACTGCGATAACCGCAGTCATCGCTGGAATAGGGCTCGCACTCACGGCGCAGCCGACCCAAGCGGCAGAGAAAACTCGGCACTGCGTGGTCAACGTGACGACTGGTGCGAGAAGCTGCTACGACAGCTTTACTGACGCCATGGCCAAGGCCACTGACGGCCGTATCACCGACGCTCCGAACAACTCACGCGCGGCCGTGGCGGACCCGCGTCTCGTGGCGCAACTGGATTCGCCCACAGCGACAAGCGGCAGCACAAAGGGAGTTACTGGAGGAAGCACAGGAACGGCTGTCTTGGCCCCGATTAGCATCATGTACAAAAACGCGGACTACGGCGGCGACTCCCTGATCTATCAGGGTGATTTCGACTGCAGCGGTCCGACGGATCAGCCCGACTACTGGGTGGAACTGATCCAGCCGGGGTGGAACGACGAGATCGGTTCGTACCGCGCTTACAGGAACTGCTGGCTCAGCCTCTTCGAACACCGCGGCTGGGCCGGCGGTTCGATCGCCTACGCCGGAAACCGCACCGACCTCGGCATCCTTGACGACAAGGCTAGTTCAATCCGCTGGTCCTGACACTTGGCCCGCGGTTGTGGCACGCGAGGTGCCACAACCACTCTCGCGACGCGTTCTCGTCCAGTGCCTTCACCGCCTCGGCCTTCGCGGGTCTCGCCGGTGGCGCTCGCCATGGTGAAGGCCCTGCTGGTGCAGGCCGAGCGGACGCGCGGAGAGCGGGTGGAGTGTGACTGTGTGGTGAAGTCAGCCCGGGGAAACGGGTCGGTCGAAAGACCGGAACCGCGCCCCGGGCCGACTTCACGACTGAGTGTCCCAGTTGGCCACTGTGCGCTTCACTTGGCCACTTTTGAACACCACAGTTGGCCACATGGACCGACCTGCGGCGGGTTCGGCATTCCGACATTCCGCCGCCGTTTCCCCGGAGAGGAACCCTGCTGTGTTGCCACCCCTGCCAGTGGACTTGGCGAGGACGCTGGACTTGTGCGAGTACCGCGCTCCGTTCCTCACCGAGAAGGAGCGTAAGGCGATCCTGGAGTTCTATGTCTCCGTCCCCAACTGTCTGCGGCACACCGAGTTGAAGGAGCTCTTCATTGAAGCTGCGCCATCTTGAAGTGGCTGGTCAGCGGGGTGGCGTGACCTCGTTTCGGGGTGCTCGCGCTGGTCGTGGGCGGCAGTCTGTGTTGTAGATCGTCTGACAGGGGTGGGTTTGCGGATTCCCGTCCATCGTCGCGGGTGCCGCTCCTACGCTCCGGCCCATGATGGATCCCGGGGTGTTGGAGCGGATCGCCGCGCGGCGTGCGGAGCTGGACGGACTCGAAGAGCAGCTGGTCAAGCAGCTGTCGGAGGTACGAGCTGAGCGCGATGAGCTGGCCGTGGCCGAGCGGGTGTGGCAGCGGATGAGTGAGCAGCTCGCCGACGAGCGCACGGAGGCCGGGTCGCCGGTGGTCCAGGTGGCGGGACGGGCGGTGCGGCTGGTCCCGGACCGTGGACCGGGGGTGGCTGAGTCCGCACTGCCGGCGGAGTACCAGCGCATCCTGACCGCCGTGCGGCAGGCCGCCGGCCCGGTCTCCACCCGGCAGATCGGCGAGGTACTGGGCTTGGACACCGGGGTGAGGGGCAAGCTGGAGCCGCTGCGGCGGGAAGCTCACGAAGCTGGCCGACCGCGGCTGGCTGCACAAACGACCCGACGGGAAGTTCACCACCCGCCCGTGACCGGTCCGCACGGCGATCGGGGCGTAACCAAGGTGCCCCCGGCGGCTGTTGGAATTGTGTGACGAAAACCAAAGAGCACGCCGGAGACACCGTGTCCCTGGTCTACCAGTGCCGCCTGCCGCTGTCCACGCACACCCTGCACTACCTCACCGACCTGCTGCGACGCCATCTCAAAGCAATACGGTCCAGGTGGCGGGCGCTGCCGCCCGGGAGGATCGCGGTGATCGTTTTGGCCGTGCTGCGGCACGACCAGCGCCTGGCCGACATGGCCGGCGGCAACGACATCTCCGCCACCACCATCCGGCGCTGGCGCGACGAGCTGATCCACCTGCTGGCCGCGAAGGCCCCTCGCCTGGACCGCGCCCTGAAGAAGATCGCCCGGCGGGGCGGCGAGGTCGTCCTGATCGACGGCACCCTCATCCCCACACAGCGCCGTACCGGAGAGGCGAACCGCCCGAACTACTCCGGCAAGCATCGGCGCCACGGCCTGCACGTCCTCGCGATGACCGACGAGCGGGGCCGTCTGGTGTGGATGTCGGCCGCCCGGCCCGGACGCACCCACGACATCACCGCCGCCCGCCGCGACCGCATCCTGGTCCACCTGCGCGCTGCCGGTCTCGGCGCCCTGGCCGACCTGGGCTTCCTCGGCCTGGACGACGACGGTGACGACGACGGGGACGACCCCGTCGTCGTCACCGGCTTCAAGGCCACCCGTGCCCGCAAGCTCGCACCCGCCGAGAAGGAGGCCAACCGCATCCTGGCCGCCGGACGCGTCCCCGTCGAACGCGGCTTCGCCCATCTGAAGAACTGGCGGATCCTCACCAAGCTGCGTACTGACCCCGCCCGCGCCACCCACCTGTTTCGCGCGCTGCTCGTACTGACGAACATCGAGGCCACTACAGGATTGATCTCTACCGCAGGCAGCCCACGACCAGCACAAGCACCCCGGAACAGCGTCACCGGGCCGGGATCGGCTGGGTGAGGTTCACCGGGTTGCCGTCGGGGTCCTGGATGTGGGCGACGCGCTGTCCCCACGGCATGTCATTGGGGCCGCCGCGGACCGAGCCGCCCAGTGCCGTCACCCGGCCGAGCATCTCGTCGACGTCGTCGACACCGATGCTGAGCAGGATCCGCGGTGCCGCCCCGGTCCCCGGGTCCGCCTTGGCCACCAGCCCGAGATCGGTGTCGCCGATGCGCAAGCCGAGGTAGAAGGCCGGGCCTTCTGCCGGCACCCGGAAGATCTCCTCAGCGCCGAACAATTTCGTATAGAAGCCGAGCAGAACGTCCTGGTCGGCAGTGATGATCACTGGCTGGATGGTGGACATAGCACTCCTGCCGAGAACGGTCGTGTCGCTGGGTAGACCGCTCGAGGACGGTGAACTCATCGGCAAAACCACCCCGCCGGACGATCTACAACACAGACTGCCGCCCACGACCAGCAAGAGCACCCCGAACGAAGGTCACGCCACCCTGCTGACCAGCCACTTCAAGATGGCAGAGCTTCAATGGCGAGGCCGACGCCATCAACGCCGCGCTTCTTGAGCGCGCCGAGCAGATCACCGCGTGGCACGCTGCTCTGATCCGGCTGCTGGCCGACCCCCGCCTGCCCCCGCCTGGAGCAATGCGGCAGCCGGCGGGCTCCCCAACCAGTCGACCGGCCATCAGACGGCGACTACAGCCCGGCCGCGGCCCGCTTCCTACGGATGGCCGCCAGTACCTACCACCGCCGGCGAGGCCACTTCGAGCACGTCACCACCCGCTGGATCCTGGGGCTCACGGACTATCCGGAGGACACCAGCGCCGTAAACCTGGGCCTCAAAGAGCTCACCTGGGACTGAGAGACTGGCCAAGCGTGGCACTCAAAGGGGTCAACTGGGCCACCCAGTCGCATAAACACCAAGGGACGCGTCCTCTGGCCCAGGGTGCTGCATGTCCTGCCTCGTGCATGCTGGCCGATTTTTACGGCATCTCGCGTGGCGTGGCCGATCACGACCGCAGACGAAACGGCGAGGCTGGTTGTTGGTTCAGCGTGACCGTGGCGAGTCGGGTCGGCACGGCGGGGGCGGAACGTACGGTGGGGCCTGCTCGGCCAGACGCGCCGGTCGCGGGAGAGTGCGAGCCGGAACCTGCTGGACTCCCTGACCGAGGGCGAGTTCGAAGGTGAGGTCCTGCAGGAGTTCGGCGGGGGCATGTGTGGAGAAGCGCAGGGTCCAGTCGGGTCGGTCGATATGGTTGCCGCCCCATATGGTCCAGGTCGGTAGGGGGGTGTCGGGCCGGGCGTTGGCGGCGAAGGAGTCGAAGTGCACGCTGGCGGATTCGCCCTGGGGTGCTGTCCATCGGATCCAGCGCCCGTCGATGGTCTGCGGCCAGCCGGCGTCCATGAGCGGGCGCGTTGCCTGGTTGATCGTCTTCTCCGTAACGGAGTCGCCTTGCCGTGCCCCCAGGCGTCTTCGGTGGCAAGGCTGTCGAGGAGGGTTCGGATGATCTCGACGGGCGTGGCGGTGGACGCGGTGGCGTGCCAGATCCGCACGCCGACAGGGGATTCGTATCCGGCGACGGTCCAGGCGACATCGCCTTGATGGGCTTCGTGGACGAACTCGGCGCGCAGGGTGAGGGATTCGTGGCTGGCGACGGTGGTGTGGTCGCTCCAGGTCCGGTATTTCTCCCACTCGCCGTGCGCTTCGAAGAACTCGTTCGGCAGGGCTTCGTGTTCGTGATCGCCGGGGTTCCCGGCATTGTGGGGCCGCTCTGCCGCGTGGCCGTCTCGGGCTGCGCTGTGGCCGGCGACTGCGTCGGCCGGGCTGTGGTCGTGGGGGCCAGGGCCTGTGCTGTGGCTCGTTCGGTGTCGGTGGCGGGCGCCGGTCCGTTGCGGTCGGCGTCGCCGTAGAACTGGTGGAACGCCGCGATGGCTTGTGGGGGGTTGTCGTAGACGAGGGCGACTTGGCGCAGGTGTTCTCGCCGTGGAGGTGAATGCTTTGGCCGTGGCGGTAGGTGCCGGCGGCGACGACGGTCCATCCGTCATGCGCGTGCAGGTGGATGGTGAGGCGGCCCGAGACGATGTCGTCGTGGATCTTCTGGGCCTCGTTGGAGACCTCGCGGATCTCGTCGCGGTTCAGCCAGTGCGTCGGGTAGTCGGCCCAGGTCCATTCGGTGTCGTGTCCTCCTGCAGGCCGGGCGTGATGTCGACGGTGGCGCCGCCCTCGCGCAGGGCGCGGGCGGCCTGGCCTGCGTAGTGGTGCTCCTCGTGGTCGATGCGGGCCGGGACCATGGTCTGCTCGCCGAGCGGACGGAAGCCCTGCACGCTCAGCACGGCGCGGGCGGTGGAGGCGTCGGAGCCGGTGATCGTGGCGATGACAGCGGAGGAATGGTCGGGGTGTGCCGCGAGGCGGACGTGTGCGGCGATGTCGGAGAGGGGCAAGGTGGGGCCTCGATGTCACGGTCCGGCCTGACACGGGGCCCGGCCGGACCTGATGCGGGGAGGGGTTATCGGGTCACGTGGGAGGTTGAGGAGGGCGCGCTGGCGCGGGGAGGCGGGCCGGCGCGGGTGACGGCCGGCGTGCGTGGAGCACGGGACGTTGCCGGGGGACGCGGCTGCGTGCTGGTGTGCTGCCAGCGGTTGCGTACGGCGGTGAGGTCGGCCAGGGCGCGGCAGCCGCCGGTGATGAACTGGTGCGGGGTGTTGGCCGGGTCGTCGGTGAACGAGCGGATCCGCAGGGCGACGGTGCGGGCCTGGTGGAGCAGGGCGCGCCGCAGGATCTGCTCGCCCCAGTACTCGGGTGAACCGGTCGGTGCGGAGACCAGGGCCATCAGGTCGGCCGGTGTGAAGTCCGCGGTCAGCAGCCCCTGGTGCTGGGCCTGCCAGAGCACGGTCACCGCGTCCACGGGATCACCGCGGTACGCGAGCGCGGTCAGGCACCGGAACAACTGGCCGTGCAGCGGCAGTGCGAAGTCATCCGGCCGCAGCCACCGCATCGCCGTGAGCTTGTCCGGGCAGGCGGTGGCGGTGGCCAGGAGCAGACGTTCCTCGTCCCTTCAACGCGGTTCAAGCGGTGGCGGTCCGCCAGATCTGCACCAGACAAAACTGATCCGCCCCGCCCAGAGCGGCTTCATGGGCGGCGGGCGTGGCCAGCACGTCGGAACAACCCTGCAGAGGAGAGGTGAAAGGACCCGTGTCCGGGTTGAACACCCACTGCCACCGCATCCGGTACGTGCCCGGCGACGGCAACACCAGCGGAATCTCCCTGAGCCCGCCGTCGACGGTCCGCAGACCAAGCTCGCCCTCGGGAAGGTCCGCCTCGACCTCCTCATGCCCCGCCCACTGACCGGGCGGCAGTGCCGGTGCGGTGGTCCACGACTCCAGACGTATCGCCGTCGTGCCCACCTCCGAGGGCACCTGCAGATACACCAGGCCCGGCCCCGGGAGCAGCCACTTCGATCTGTCCGTATCATCATCGAACGTTTCCGCCCCCATGGTCGTGTCGACCAGCCCAAACAGGCGATAACTCGGGGAGACCGTCGTCTCGCAAGCATCCAGCAACCTACTCAATTGGCACCTCTCTCACCGACAGCCGATAAGGGGGCCCTTGTGCCCTACTGATCATTTCAGGATGAGGTGGTGACGGGCTCGGCTGTGAGGTCAGGCGGGGGGCTGCGAGCAATGCTCAGATCCTGTGGATCGGGCTCGGGAGACGTACCTTCCGAGTGACTGATCGACTGGTATCGAGTAGGCCGGTGTAGCCGCGCGGGTCGGGAAGGCACACCCCGTGCTCAGCGCAGTCAATGCCGACGGCTTCACCGCCAACGGCTCCTCTCTGATTGACGAGATCGTCCGCGAGGGCGCCCGCCGGATGCTGGCCGCCGCGTTGGAAGCTGAAGTCAACGCCTGCCTGGCAGAGTTGGCTGATCGGTGTGACGAGAACGGGCGCCGCGTCGTCGTCCGCAACGGTTACCACCAGCCCGGGAAGGTCACCACCGCGGCCGGGGCAGTCGAGGTGAAGGCGCCGCGAGTGAACGACAAGCGCGTCGACGAGGCGACGGGCGAGCGCAAGCGGTTCTCCTCCGCGATCATGCCGCCGTGGTGCCGCAAGTCCCCGAAGATCAGCGAGGTGCTGCCCCTCCTCTACCTGCACGGCCTGTCGTCGGGGTACTAGGGCCTGTTGTGAAAGCCTGGTCAGAGCCATTCGTTGATGGCTGCGATCAGCACTGTGGCTTCGTAGCGGACGGCGAGTTTGTCGTACCTCGTGGCTACTGCGCGGTGTCGT